>JAUZPT010000455.1 GCA_030705745.1 Bacillota bacterium
CATTTGGACACCACTGGCTCCGAGCATCAATGCAGCTGCAAGACCTCTTCCATCAGCAATTCCACCTGCTGCGACAACAGGAATGTTAAGTGCCCTTACGATTTGTGGTACGAGTGTCATGGTCGTTGTTTCAAGCGGGGAATTGATGCCAGCTGCCTCATATCCTTCCGCAACAACAACATCTGCACCAGCTGACTCTGCCTTAGTTGCCTGTTTTACAGAGGCAACTACCGTGACCACCTTGATTCCGTTAGCATGAAGGGCAGGAATATATGGTGCGGGATTCCCTGCCGAAAGGGAAACGATCGGAACAGCATACTTTTTCACTAAGGCGAGAATCTCTTTTACATATGGAGATACACTTAATGCGATGTTTACAGCAAATGGATTATCGGTTCTTTTTTTAGTATCAACGAGTAGGTATTCCACTTCATCTGGATTCATCGTCCCGGCACCAATCGTTCCAAGACCCCCGGCATTTGAAACGGCTGCTGCTAATATGCTATTGCTGATATTCCCCATGCCTCCCTGAATGATTGGATAGCGAATGTTTAATAATTCCGTCAATCTATTCATTCAGGGTTCTTCTTTCCGATAAAACGAATCATCCTACAAAATATATTACTAAGTTGCTTCATCCCTATTCCTCCATGTAATCAAACTACATCGTTAATCTGTTATTAGCGGATGGTCAAGCATATCATAGGATTGATCCTTGTCATCCATTTCGTTGGCAGCACCAAAAACCTGCTCAAAAAACCTTGAGGCTGGCTCCGCGAGGACTTTATAATAATCGCTAAATAAAGCTGCAGCATGAAGACCGAGCCATTGATCAGGCAAAAGCACCTCGGGCAAACCAGGATCATTAAATAAAAACTTTCGATACTCATGGACAAGTATTGCTCGCTCGACAAAGCATTCGGCATCTGCCATCCTGCATTTTTGGATTTTATTTTTTGCTATAATATACTTTTGGCTATAATCCTTAATAAACTCCTGATATTTTTCATTTATTTCACCGAGGTTCCAGCATTTCTCCACAAGTTTCACATCTTCATGTGGACCTTCATAGGTTGAGATAAAAAAATCGACATACGGTTCAATTTCGTATTTAGCAATCAGGTCATATATTTGCTTTTCTTTGATGCTTGCAGATATCCAGCAGCTGTTCGACATCGTCCCGAAGCCACTCCAAATCAGCTCTTTTCTCAATTCATCCCGAACATTGCGGATTTCTTCAGGAATCGAGTACATGAATATTTTCCATTTTCCGTCCCATTCATCAGGCTTTAATTTAAAAATCCTTTTTGCCGCTTCTTCAATCCGGTTTATACCTCTTTCCGTCAATGAATAATAGCTTTTATTGCCCACTTTTTCCGCTTGAACCCAGCCTTGTTTACTCATTCTTGAAATCGCCGCCCTTACCGATTGTCCGTTATGGCCAAACTCCTCCAAAAGGCGGATCAGGCTGCCGATCCATATCTTATTTCCATAGTGTGAAATATAATCGCCGTACAGCGTAAAAATCATTGATCTAGTATTCATGGTGGCATTCTTCCTTTTTCTCGAGTAAATAATCTTATGGTTATTATATACATTTTACTAGATTAAGAGGATTGAGGCGAAAACATATTAATAGAAAAGGATAATTTTTATTCACCTAAAAAAACCGGCTTTCTTTTTTCACTAAACGCAATGAGCGCTTCCAGTCGATCTCTAGATGGAATGGTTAACTCGTACGCCTTTGTTTCTATCTCTAAACCCGACTGCAAATCCACATTAGAACCGTTTTGAATCGCGTATTTTGCTTGTGTAACAGCTAACGGAGCATTTTTAATTATTTCGTCTGACAGGGCTATACATGCAGGGATTAAGCTATGTCTGGAAACAACCTTTGTTAAAATACCGCAATGAAATGCTTCATGGGCAGTGATTTTGCGTGCTGTCAAAATCAGCTCTTTAGCTTTCATTTCACCAATCAATCTTGTCAGGCGTTGTGTACCACCTGCGCCAGGTATAATTCCCCAGCTTACTTCGGTTAAACCAAGCATGGCATGTTCGGCGGCAATTTTAAAATCACAGGCCAGCATCAACTCAAACCCTCCGCCAAACGCATACCCATTTACCGCTGCGATCGTTGGCTGAGGAAGATCGGCAATAGCATTGAAGACATCCTTAATTTTATTCACATTGCGGCGCACTTGAGAATCACTTAATCCTCTTCTTTCCTTCAAATCGGCACCTGCGCTAAACGCTTTTTCACCCGCCCCAGTAAAAATAACGACCCGTACTGCTGAATCGGTGCGAATGGTCTCGACCATATCACCGAGTTCGACCAAAACTTCGTAATTAAAACAATTTAATGCTTCCGGACGGTCTAACGTGATGATAGCCGTACGATTTTTATACTCAGTACGAATAAAGCCCATACTTTTTCCTCCTCAGTCAATATTCTCGACAATGGTCGCAATCCCCTGTCCGACACCGAC
>JAUZPT010000456.1 GCA_030705745.1 Bacillota bacterium
AAAGAAACAATTGCTACTTACTTAAGCACTCTTCTGCTTTCATTGGTTCTTGCCACGTTAATCCATTCTCAGAAAACATTCGGTCTTTTTCTCTTTATCTGCATTTCATTTTTATTATCCTTAGCATTCAAACAACATTTCCAATTATTCAAAGAGATTTCTGAAAAGGCTAACAAGGACTTCCTTACAGGCCTGAATAATCATGGTTACTTTAAGGAACTGCTGGTTGAAGAGATGAATTCTACAAAGGAAAACGGCCAGCCTTTAAGTCTTGCCATTCTGGATCTTGATGATTTTAAAAAATATAACGATTTATACGGTCATATTGAAGGCGACCACTTATTGAAAGAGTTTGGCGCATTGCTTCAAAGAGAATCGTTGGCAAATAACTATTTGGTGGCCCGGTATGGCGGCGAAGAATTTGCCATCCTAATGCCAAATACGAATCGGCATACAGCATATTCATTCTTGAATGATTTGCGCAAAAAAACAAATGATACATATTTTAAAGGCGTAGAAGGCCTACCATATGGATGCCTGTCCTTTTCGGCTGGAGTTACCGAATGTGAAAGCGAAACGTACAACATGTCCGAGCTGCTGAACAAAGCAGACCAGGCGATGTACTCCGCCAAGGATCAAGGGAAAAATTTAGTGCAAATATATAATGAACACGCCGATTATTCGGTTCACCGTTCACTATCACTTGAAAAAGATTTAGAAGAAGCCGAACAGCAATTGAAAATATTCCTTTCAAAGGATGTTTATACATATCGGCACAGTAAGCGTGTTTACCAATATGCGATCGATTTTTCGAAGATGCTGCAATTAAGTGATTATGAAAGAAAAACGCTCATTCTGGGTGCGATCATCCACGATATCGGTAAACTCGAAATTCCACGGGATATTCTCAATAAAAAGGGGAAACTTGAGCCTCATGAATGGGAAATGATGAAGAAACATGTTACTTGGGGAAAAGAGATTATATCAACTAACAAAAAATTGGAAGATTTGATACCGTTGGTTGAGCTTCACCATGAAAGATTCGATGGTAACGGCTATCCATACGGATTAAAGGGGAAAACGATACCAAAGCTTGCCCGCATCCTTTGTGTCATTGATTCCTTCGACGCGATGACGACGGAAAGACCTTATCAAAAAACAAAGACATTCAAAGAAGCAATCGCCGAATTGCGCTTATGCTCTGGAAAGCAATTTGATCCGCAATACGTTGAGCCATTTATTGAAATGATCAGCCGATTTGATACCGAGCAAATGGAAGAAGCGGATGAATTGGTGCTCGTTCACAATTAAATTGATCAGATTCATAGAAAGAACCGGGCTCTCCCGGTTCTTTTTTACTTATTTTCCTGCAACTAGCTTTTTCAAATATGGCTGGGCGAGTGCCACCATTGAACTCTTGGATGTCGTGATGACCACTTTTGTATGGACATGCAACCTGCCGAACAGCTCTCTTACATCTTTATTTTTCATGCGGATGCAGCCGCCTGAGGCATATTTTCCAATCGAATGTTCATTGTTCGTGCCATGGATGCCGTAGGGAAATGAACCATGTTCGTTATAGCTCAATCCCATCCATCTATCCCCTAGCGGATTCTTCGGATCGCCGCCTTTTATGTGTAGCTTATAGTAGGGGCGATTCTTAATCATCTCACGAATAAAAAATGTACCTTCAGGTGTAAATTTCGGTATTCTTCCAGTCGCCACCGGGTAAACTTTGACCAGCTTTCCATTTTCAAAGAATGCTAGCTGGTTTATTTTTTTATTAATGAGAATCAATTGATCAGGCGTTTTCGCATGGGCCTCGTATGGAAAAACAAATAACGCGAACACAATCGCTAGCCTTGCCAAAATCTTCAACATATTCTTCACCTTCTCTCAATAATACGTCTAAAAATAAGACGTGTAAAAATGGAAAAAGTTTCATTTTCGCCCTAATAGAAGTGCTTTTGTGGAAATTCCCCATACAAAATAACGACGAAAAAACACGGCACTATTCAACTGATACGAATTGTGCCGTGTTTTTTTTGCTAATCTATCTATTAAACTAGAAGATTGTTTGTAGCTAAATTTTATAAATAAATTTTAATCACGATTGGATCGCTTTCGCCGCCATTTGGGCCCGTATAAAGCAGTGTTCCCATTAGCGTAATCGGCTTGTCCATGAAGAAGGATCTTAGCGTTCCCATTTTTACTCCTTCGGAACCCGTTGTGGCATTGCCGACAAGCTCATTAATTGTAATCGGTTTGTCATTGCTTAGTATAAATTCTCTAGGAGCAGTAAGCCAATTGGAATCGCTTCCCATTGCAGTGAGTGACGTGATTTTCAATTTGACAGAGTTTGGTTGGTCTGAAGTAATCACGACACCTTGAAAAAACTGATCATTCGACACGGCTGTAAGTGTGAGCGTTCCTTGAGTATCCATCACAGAGGTACCTGCCGTAAATCTTGCTTCTATACTTTTCAAA
>JAUZPT010000457.1 GCA_030705745.1 Bacillota bacterium
CAAATTGTTTTACTAGCCGGAGAAAAAAGTTTCTCCCCGGCTAGTAAATATGTGATGTTATTGGGGAAGTGAAAATTCTCGTGCCAATTCAGGTATTTCTCCTGAGTCGGTATCAAACACCCTCATATTAATAGTATCTCCTGCTATTTCTAGCAAGACATACGTCTTCTCAAGCCTTTTTCGAGGCAGCCGAATGCTGCCAGGGTTAATGAACAATGTTCCATCGACCAATTCTGCCCTAAGAACATGAGAATGACCAAAACAGACAATATCAGCGTTCAGTTCTTTCGCACGGTAATCGAGATTCATGAGTGTATTTTTGACCGAATAATGATGACCATGTGTAATGAAAATGATTCTCCCTGCCAGTTCGACTGTTTTTTCATCTGGGAATTTTGTTTCAAAATCACAATTCCCTTTTACGGTTGTGAATCCCTGCATCGCGTAAAATGATTCAGGCAGCTCGGAATCTCCGCAATGTATCATTAAATCGACTTCTGCTTCATGCCTTTTCTTAATGATCTGCAGTTCCTCGTCCAAGCCATGGCTGTCACTGACAATTAAAACCTTCTTCATGATTCATCGACCCTTTCAAGCAAGGAAGACATTAACCTATTTAATTCCTTCAAAGCATTTGCCCGATGGCTAATTTGATTTTTTTCCTCTTTGGAAAGTTCAGCCATAGCTCGTCCTTTTTCGAGAGCAAAGAAAATAGGATCATAACCAAATCCGTTCGTACCCCTACGTTCTGTTAAGACCTTGCCTTCACAAGTACCAGAAACCGTAATTGTATTGCTGAAAGGTGAGGCGACGGCAAGTGCGCAATAAAATCTTGCACTTCTATCTTCATCAATAACACCGGCCATTTCATTAAGCACTTTGTCAATATTCGCCTGATCATCCTTTTGTTCTCCCGCATAGCGTGCGGAATAAATGCCTGGCCTGCCATCAAGCGCATCAACAATAAGTCCTGAATCATCACCGATAACCATTTTTTGAAGTTTTTTTGCAATCGTTTCAGCTTTTAATGATGCGTTTTCTTCAAACGTCTTTCCCGTTTCTTCAATTTCACCAATTTCAGGATAATCCAGCAACGTCCTGACAACGATTCCCCTCGATGCAAAAATATGTTCAAATTCCTTGGCTTTTCCAGGATTCTTTGTGGCTATAATGACCTCTTTCATCATAAAATCCCCTCTTATTTTTTTTGGTTCGCTTCTATTTTTTTAGTGATTTCCTCACCTAATGCTTCTTTTTGATATTCAAACAATTTTGTTAACCCTTCTTGTGCTGCATGAAGTAATTCCTGAAGCTGGCTGTAGGAAAATGTGGACTCTTCACCGGTACCCTGCAGTTCTACAAATTCTCCGCTTCCTGTCATGACAACATTCATATCGACTTCTGCTTTGGAATCTTCAGCATAATTCAAGTCGAGGACGGCTCCTTCTTTTCCGACAATTCCTACGCTTGTTGCTGCAAGGAAGTCAGTAATCGGAAACCTTGAGATTGACCTTTTTTCCATCAATCCTTTCAACGCTAGCGTCATAGCAATAAATGCACCTGTGATCGAAGCTGTTCTTGTTCCCCCATCGGCTTGAATAACATCGCAATCTATCCATACCGTTCTCTCTCCGATCACTTCCAGATCAACGACAGCTCTTAAGGCACGGCCAATTAATCGCTGAATTTCCATTGTCCTTCCAGATACTTTACCTTTTGATGATTCCCGTATGTTCCGCTGTCCAGTTGCCCTCGGAAGCATGGAATACTCAGCTGTAATCCAGCCCTTTCCCTCGCCCCTCATAAAAGGTGGTACTCTGTCCTCAATACTCGCTGTGCAAATTACTTTTGTATCACCAACGGAAATTAGTACAGAACCTTCCGGATGCATTAAATATTGCGTTTCAATATGTATAGGTCTTAATTGAAGTGTTTCTCTGCCATCAACTCGCAAAATCATTTCTCCCTCCTAGCAGGCTTACCCTGCAATTTAACCTTTTTTTCGATATTCGAAACTCGAATTCAATAAAGAAGAGGCAGACCAATAGCCTGCCTCTTCCATTGTCATTATATAGTATAACAAAAAATTTTTTTTAAAAACTACCTGTATTTACTTTTTGAGGTCTTGTAACTGGCGCGGTCAATTTTTTTCCGTTTTCACTGACTAGTTCTGCTTTTCCATCGACAAGTACAGCAACACTGTCAATTCCTTTCTGTTCCGTCACTGAAAGGACTAAGGCATCCAATACGTGCTGTGAAATAATTTTTTTATCAAAACTTCCAAAAATGGATTCATTAAAATTCAATATGACTTTACCATTCTCAACCTTTGGAGCCTCTAAAAGTTTCGCATCCGGAAGAAACTCCGAAACCAATTCAGAGTTCTCATTCGGACCTTTGACTAATTCATTCACAGCAGCTGTGATTGAATCTTTTTCACTATTGCTAACACGCTTCGTTACAGG
>JAUZPT010000458.1 GCA_030705745.1 Bacillota bacterium
GGCATTTTTTATTTTCTTTGTGAATGACAAAAGGTAAAGAATCAAAGTCTAATTAAGAGATTGTAGCAAATTCAGCAGACTGAAAAATTCGAATTTACGGCAAATTGTCCGTTCATACGGATATAAGTGGGTGGGAAAATTGATTTCGATAAAAGACGTCAAAAAGGTTTATGCTTCGAAGCATGGTCATGTAAAAGCGGTTGACAATGTAAACCTTGAAATAAATGAAGGCGAAATATTTGGGATTATCGGATATAGCGGAGCGGGAAAAAGCACGTTGATCCGTATGCTCAACGGTCTTGAACTTCCAACGGAAGGCACAATTACCGTCGCGGACAGGATCGTTTCAAAAATTAGGGGAAGTGAATTGCGGAAAGCGCGCCAGGAAATCAGCATGATTTTCCAGCATTTCAATCTTCTTTGGTCGAGAACGGTTCGTGAAAACATATCGTTTCCGTTAGAAATTGCCGGTGTTGATAAACAAAAACGGGCAAAAAGGGTAGACGAATTAATTAAGCTTGTCGGGCTAGATGGAAGAGAAGATGCATATCCTTCGCAGCTTAGCGGTGGGCAGAAACAACGGGTTGGGATCGCAAGGGCACTTGCAAATAATCCAAAGGTGCTCCTCTGTGATGAAGCGACATCTGCGCTTGATCCGCAAACGACGGATTCGATTTTGGAACTGCTCGTTGATATCAATAAGAGGATTGGATTGACCATTGTTTTGATCACTCATGAAATGCATGTTATCCGTAAAATCTGTCATCGCGTCGCGGTGATGGAAGCAGGTCAAGTAGTGGAATCAGGATCAGTGCTTGAGGTTTTCAAAAAGCCACAGCAATCGATTACGAAACGCTTTGTTCAACAGGTGACAGAGCCAGAGGAAACGAAAGAAACGGTCAATCACTTGCTGGAGCAGTACCATTCCGGACAAATTATCCAGCTGACGTTTATCGGGGAGGCTGCTGAACAGCCGTTAATTACGAATTTGATTCGCCATTTCCAGGTTACCGTCAATATTTTGCAAGGAAAAATATCGCAAACACAAAATGGTTCCTATGGGACTCTCTTTATCCATTTGGACGGAAAACGAGAAGAAGTGGACAAAGGCATTGACTTCATCCGTTCTCAGCAAGTAGGGGTGGAGGTGCTGACAAATGAATGATAAATATATGCAGAATATCGATTGGCCAAGCATGTGGGAGGCAACAAGACAAACGCTGTATATGACTGGGATATCGGTCGTTGCTACATTTGTCATTGGCATCTTATTAGGATTATTGCTTTTTCTGACGAGCAAGGGGAATATTTGGGAAAATCGGCCGGTCAATACGATCATTAGTGCTGTCGTGAATATCTTTAGATCCATTCCTTTCATTATACTCATTGTGCTTCTAATACCGTTTACGAATCTTTTGGTGCACACGATGATTGGAGAAGATGCGGCACTGCCGGCACTCATTATAGGGGCTGCTCCCTTTTACGCAAGAATGGTTGAAATCGGCCTTCGTGAGATTGATAAAGGTGTCATTGAGGCGGCTAAATCGATGGGGGCAACAACAAGCACAATTATTTTCAAGGTGCTGCTCCCGGAATCGATGCCCGCACTTCTTTCAGGAATAACGGTTACAGCAATCGCCCTCGTAGGCTATACCGCCATGGCTGGTGTCATAGGCGCAGGCGGTCTGGGAAATCTCGCCTATCTGGAAGGATACCAACGAAATCAAAACGACGTGACCTTAGTCGCAACCATCATAATCCTAGTAATTGTATTTGTAATTCAGTTCATTGGCGATGTTATAACATCTAGATTAGATAAAAGATGATAGGGGAGATTAATTTGAAAAAATGGGTAAGTATTCTTTTAGCGTTATCATTAGCGCTTGTATTGGCAGCTTGCGGAAGTTCAAATAGTACAGAGAAAAGCGGATTAACAAAATTGGTCGTAGGTGCTTCAAACGTTCCGCATGCGGAAATATTGGAACAGGCGAAACCGATTCTTGAAAAAAAGGGAATTGATTTAAAAATTGTAAAATTCCAGGATTATGTTTTACCAAATAAAGCGTTGCAATCAAAAGAATTGGATGCTAACTATTTCCAGCACATTCCATATTTGAAATCGCAAATTAAAGACAATGGGTATGATTTTGTCAGCGCAGGCGGTATCCATATTGAGCCGATCGGTGTTTATTCCAAAAAATATAAAAAACTTAGCGATCTTCCCAAAGGCGCTCATCTGATTATGAGCAATTCCGTTGCCGACCATGGCCGTCTTCTGAGCCTGCTTGAAGCTCAAGGTTTAATCAAGTTAAAGGAAGGCATTGATAAAACAACTGCGACCGTAAAAGATGTTGTTGATAATCCAAAGGGTCTTAAATTTGATACGAATTATGAAGCAGCACTGCTGCCGAAAATTTATAATAATGGTGAAGGCGATGCCGTTCTTATCAATTCGAATTA
>JAUZPT010000459.1 GCA_030705745.1 Bacillota bacterium
ATAACGGCATCATTACCCAATTGAATTCCTATGGCGGGAAGATTCTCAATCTTAATCCAAAAGATTCCATTGGCCGGCACCTAGAGACGGTATTTAAAAAACCATCCATGATTTTCCAGGCGCTTTCTTCAGGCGCCGAATACAAAGAGCAGGAAATTCTGCTCGATGAATTCGGCAAAAAGATATCCTTGTCCGTAACGCCGTTGCGGGATGATCTGGGAAGCGCAATTGGTGTCCTTGCCTTCCTGAAGGAAATTAAAGAAAAGAACGTTGCCAAGAAGAGTCTCGCTCCTTCCGCCCGGTATGTTTTCGAGGATATTTTCGGTGAAAGTGAAGCCGTGGCAAAGTCAGTAAAATGGGCAAAGATTGCAGCCGGCAGCCCGTCAACAGTATTGCTGAACGGTGAAAGCGGAACAGGAAAGGAGCTTTTTGCCCAGGCGATACATAATGGCAGCTCCAGGAGAGATCGGCCTTTTATCGCGATAAATTGTGCGGCGTTGCCGGAAACACTAATCGAGAGTGAGCTGTTCGGTTACGAAGAAGGTTCTTTTACGGGCTCAAAAAAAGGCGGGCAGGTCGGAAAGTTCGAACTGGCAAACGGCGGTACCATTTTCCTCGATGAAGTTGGCGATATTCCCTTGCTTACCCAGGTGAAGCTGTTGCGCGTTATCCAGGAGAAAAAAATTTCCCGCATTGGTTCCGCAAGTGAAATCATGGTGGACATAAGGATCATTGCCGCTACGCATAAAGATCTGAAAGAGGAAGTGCGGAAGGGAAATTTCAGAAATGACCTGTATTATCGCCTGAACGTAATAGCCATCAATATTCCACCTCTGCGTGACAGGATGGAGGACCTGCACCTTTTAGCCAGGCACTTTGTCCGGAAATTATCCACCCGGCTGGGCAAGAAAAATATCACCGTTAACGAGGATTTTCTGGAAAAGATAAAATCCTACAGTTGGCCGGGAAATATACGCGAGTTGGAGAATGCTGTGGAAAGGGCACTAAATCTGGTACATGACAACGAAGCAATGAATGCCGACCTATTGGTTTTTGATAATACAACTCCTGCCCGAATAGATGAAAAGCCTGTCGAGATCAAGTCGCTGAAGGATATTGAACGAGACACGATCGTTCAGGCCCTCAACCTGTATAAGGGGAATATTCTGAAGGTTTCCGCAAAACTGGGCATTGGCAGAAATACGCTCTACCGGAAAATTAAAGAATACGACATAAAATAGCCGCTTCTTTTCATACGGGCGCCTGTAAGGGCGCCCACCCTGCACAAAAACCTTCCTTTATCAATTTGGCTGCCTGTTCAAAAGCCATAAAATCTCGAAATTATAAACGAATTCCTCTCAAATTAATTTGTTCCTGTGATTATCAGCGAACATTGAACAAATTCCCTCGCCCGCTTGTGCTGTAGCCTTTAGCGTGCAGGCCCAGGTATTGTCATATGTTATATGAAAAATGGGATAAGATCATGAGGGATGCCATATCGTGTCGTCATACCCAAGACCGTGCCTGCGCGCTGGAGCGCTTCAGCGCGCAAGCGCGTGTCGCCTGAGCTTTAGCGGTGGCGCAAATCGGGTATCCAGGAATTTGTGGCCGCGTCTCATTTGCATTTTAAAAAGGTGCGAAAACCGCTCTTATTCGAGTGCAAGTACATGTTTTTTCGAGAAACTGCAGGAAGAGCTGACTGCTTAATCACTGGATTCCCGTTTGCACGTGAATGACGGTTAATGATTAAAATGCAGAAGTTTTTTGACAGTATGCAGACGCTTCAAAGGAAGGGGGGTAAATCCATCTTGTCCGCAAAGCCATCCTGAACAGTTATATTTTTCCAAACCCATAATATCTTCTGCAACGTTTACCTGTCTTCAGCGTGCCCTGTTCTTTCTTGAGAAGTCGCCTGGTCCCGGGTTGTTCAAAAGCGCTGAAACAATGTTTTCCCCGAGCCGGTTCAGGCCGAATGATTCTTTATTGCGATTGCCCGAAAAAAAATATAACCGGACCACTTGACACGGCGCGATTGGGTTGTAAACTGAATAACGTTTGCTGACGGTAATGGAATCCCTCCTGCTCTATTATCATAAAGCCTGTTCCAAAATGGATTGCATTTTCTAACAGTCACGCAAAATGAACAATGTTTGATTTCGGTACTTTCCTAAAATAAAAGCGTTTTTTTTGTTCAAGATTGTTGGCATCGTAATTGCTATATAGAAAAGCACCAAGTTTGCAGGAGTAGCTGTAGTTTTTCTTAGCAGTTCTCTAATTCGCCGAGAGAGGGGGTGATGGTCGAACAAAGGCATTATTATTAGGTATTGCCGAAGTGAGTAGTTATTGAATGGATTGAAAGTTTGCACCGAAGTAAAATTGTTTTTTATTGAAAAAAAATAAAATTTATGGAGGATTGACAAATGGCTTTAGCTGAACAGAGTTTCTATTTCTTTATCC
>JAUZPT010000046.1 GCA_030705745.1 Bacillota bacterium
ATCTAGATACAAGCTTCTCGACGAGGGTGACATCGATTTTTTGATATTCTTTTGCGTATAGCGCCAATTTATCCACTTCACTTGTAAGCATGAATAAATTCGTACCTGAAAGCGAAAGGAGTAAATCCACAGCCTCTTCATCAATTTCAATACCATTCATTTTGGCTCTATCTCTTATCCACTTTTTAAGTTCTTGTTCCGTTAATTTTTTTGCCTCGACGATTTCGGCAATTCTTTTTAATTCTTTCGTGATTTTTTTTCTCTCATCTAGTTTTTCATAAGAAGCTGTAAAAACAAGGATTGAATAGGGCGAAGGTTCTTTCAAATACCTTTCCAATTTGTCCAAATGATGGTCCACTTTTTCCTTCGTTTTTTCCGATGTCAAAAAAGAAGGATTATGTAAAAAGATTAATTTTCTTTCACCCATGAACGGAAATGTTTCCGCGTCCTCTAACGCCGCTTCAATCGGGGTTTCTTCCAAATCATACACCGACAAATTAAAATCCTTCTCATCATCGTCCAAAACTTGATCGATTAGCAGCTGTTTTGTTTCATTTATTAGGAATGCTTCTGTTCCATATACCAAATATATGGGAGCAAGTTGCTTTTGTTTGATTTTTTTCCAACTTTCCATCACCATCTTACCAATCGCTCCCTCTTTTACTCTATGTACCACATTCCTATCGTAAAGAAGCTTGGACATTTTGACAAGGAAAAACTAAGGCATCACTAAAAGGGAATAGACACCAATTTATGGCATCCATTCCCCATCTATGTTGAACGCTGGTAACTTCAGCCCCGGGTGCTTTTTTTACCAGCGGAAATACTTTTGTGCTATTATTGTTGCCTTTTGGAAGCAAACTATTTGTGTCAACTCTTGTAAGTAGAGGAAAACAGAAGATGAATGCTGGATTTTTTAAAATAAATCGCTTATACTAAAATGGAAATAGGAGGGGTAAACTGTGAATGAATTTGAAAAGAATGTACAAAGCAAACGCAACGACGCTCTTGACTCTGGAACAGGGTTTGGCGTTTCTTTCGGATTTTTCGCAACAATGTTTATTATTGCTACAGTCATTAAATTAATGGGTTCTTAAACACAACGGCTACATAATGAATTAATTGGAGACTGCAAATTCATGCAGTCTCTTTGCTTTTTACACATACAGTTGATTCGTTGCTATATACTATGGAAGTACGGTTTCAAATGTTCCTTTATCTTCAAAATATTGATAAGTAATTGCACCTTGTTTGTCAGTTCGGTATACAGCGATATTTCTTTGCAGCAAACTTTTTACGACCTTCGGATTCGGATGCCCAAAGTGATTATTTTCTCCTACTGAAATTAGCGCCACTTTTGGATGATATTGATCAAGGAATTCTGGAGACGTAGAAAATTTACTTCCATGATGCCCCACCTTCAGAATATCTACTTTTAATCGAGGATAACTGCGCATAATTCTCTTCTCTCCTTCAATATCCAAATCTCCGGTAAACAGCCAATTTAGACCTCCAATTTGAGCAAGCATGACAATGCATCCACTGTTACTAGTACCGACAAAATCCTTTTTAGGTGAAACAATTTTAAATGAAGCACGATCACAGCTCCAGCTTTCACCATCCTCAGCTCGAACAACAGGGATCCCAAGATTTTGGGCTTCGGCCACGATTTTCAATAACGTTGAATTCGGTGAAGCGACGGAGGGAATAAGTATTTGTCTCACTTTCAATTCTTTCATGACCGCAAAACTTCCTCCTGCATGGTCCATATCGCCATGTGTCAATATAAGTTTATCGATTACCGTTATTCCTTTTCCTTTTAAAAATGGAACTACTATATCCTTCCCAGCCTCGAAAGAATGGATTGATTGCCTCCATTGTTCATTTTCAAATCTTGGTGTTCCGCCCGTATCAATCAAATAAGTTCCTTTTCCTTGCGGGAGTTTGATTAAAATACTATCACCCTGTCCGACATCAATCATCGTTACCTCACCTACAGGGAGATGCCTGTTTACACTTTGCAAAAGCAGTAACAAAAAAAACGGCATGACCCATAATAAAATGACCTTCCAGCCCTTCATGTTTTTTTCCCAATAAACAAAAACAAACATGCATGACGCAAAAATCAGAAGAAGCATCTCTGATGAAGGCCTTCCAGTAACAATGTTTAAAAATTTAAACGCAGCAAAAAAAACTGCCAGTTGATTGGAGAAATGGATGAGGTGGACGAAAGCTGTTATAACAGGAGAAGGAATTGCTCCAATAAGAAACATCCAGAAAGCGAGTAGGAAAACACCTGGAAGAAGAACAAAAGAATATAGAGGAATAAAAATAAGATTAACCAAGACACTGATCAATGAGATTTCAAAGAAATGATATAGAAGAAATGGGAGAGCGGAAAGCTGGGAAATAAAAGAGGTTACAAGCATTCGAACCAGATTATTATGATAATTTTTCATGATAAAAGATGACGAGATCACCAGGGCGAAGCTAACAGCAAAAGAGAGCTCAAAACCGACTTCAAAAATTGAAAATGGACTTAACAGCAAGTAAAACATTAAAGTGAGGCTGATTGCGTCACATGGTTGGAGCTTCAGCACATGTCTCCACTTTCGAGCAGCAATCCCAATAAAAATCATCATGACCGAACGAATAACTGAAGGTGTGCCCCCTGTTAGGATGGCGTATATCGGCAAAAAAGCAAGGAGAAATTTCGACATTTTTTCTTTTGTAATTCCTATTCGGATGCCAACATAAAAGATCATGCCCATTAGCAAGGAAACATGTAGCCCTGATATTGCCAGTAAATGAATAATTCCAATTTTTTGATATGCACTGAGAAGCTCTGGTTGAATAAATTCCCTGTCACCAAAAATCAATGCAGAGGATAGAGAAGCAATATCAGAGGGAAAATGGTCATTCAAGTACTTAATCCCCGTACTTCGCAATTGCTTAATTAGTGAAAGTGGAGATGCTTTTACTTTCATGCAAGATTGAAAAGGATTTGTTTTTGCAAGAAAAATCCAGTAAAGTTGCTGTCGATTTAAAAATGTTTCATATTGAAAGGCATTCGGGTTATTCGCCTGGGTCGGTTTTTTTAATTCACCTGAAACGCGACATAACAGTTTTTGGACTGGAATATTTTCAATTTCGTATTTCTCTTGAGAAGATTTAAATATATACTTCATTAACAGCTTTTCATTGGTTTTTTCGTCAATCACAATCTCTTGTAAGCGATCGCCATCCACTGAGATTTCTCCATCCATCCCCACCAGAAATGTCGAATTTTTTGCTGATAATCTTGAATGGTTCTGACTTTCAATTACATGGGAAACGGAAAAAAAAAGAATGAAAAGAATCGCTATGAGGAGCATGCTTGGCAATGAATAGTTTTTTACGGAGAACAAGTAAAGCATATATAGAAAAAAGAGAAGAAAAAAATAGGAAGAGAGAGTATCGAAGAAAGCGTGCCTAGTAAACAGGCAATCGCTAAAAAAACATACTTACCATTCATCTTGAGTACCTTTCTGGACGTCCCGCCCTTTTCTTCATGCCCCATATTTTTAAGATCAAGTGCCAGAAAGTTCCTGGCACCCATACATAAACATTATTGATTTATATTACTTAAATCGATGATTTTTTCTTCAAGCTCTATTTGCTCCATTCCCACGCCTGCTTTTTCAAAAAGTTCGATGGCATAAGGATGGTTTTTGTAATCTTTTGCGTAATATACTTTTTGAATACCAGCTTGAATAATTGCCTTGCAGCACTGGAGACAAGGAAAATGAGTAACATATATCTCTGCTCCGGTTGTAGGAACTCCGAATTTTGCGCACTGAAGCAATGCATTCATTTCCGCATGAATCGTCCGCACACAATGGTTATCAATCACATAGCAACCCTCGTCGATGCAATGGTCACTACCCGCGATGGATCCATTATATCCTCCCGCAATAATCCTTTTATCCCTTACAATCGTTGCCCCCACGGTAAGACGTGTACATGTACTTCTCAAAGCGAGTAGATGGCTTTGAGCCATAAAATATTGATGCCATGAAATTCTTTCCACATTCACCATCTCCTTTAAAATGCTAGATTTCCCGGACACCCGTCCACTATCATAAAGTGTAATGCTCAAGTCTCGTACGGTCAATTAATTCTAAAGTTTAGTTCACAGAAATTTTGTTCTTTAACTTCTCAAATGTTTTATCCCCAATTCCACTAATTTCCTTTAAGTCTTCAGCTTTTTTGAATGGACCATTCTTTTTCCTGTATTCTATAATGGCTAATGCCTTGGATGGACCGATTCCAGGCAAAGTTTCCAATTGGGTTTCATCTGCTTTATTGAGATTAACAATATTCCCATCGGAATTTTCACCAACGATCCCAGGTGTAATCGTATTTTCTGCTCCCCCAGGGACTGCAGGTGCAGCACCCATTGCAGGTACCAAGATAACCATCTCATCCGCGATATGCTGCGCCAAATTGACTTGGTTTTTATCCGCCTTTCCTGTAAATCCTCCTGCTTTATTTATGACATCCATGACTCGCTCATCCTGGCTCGAACGATAAACACCAGGATTTTTCACTTCTCCTTTAACATCTACTATGACCGTTTTAGTCGTCAATTCCACATTCCCTTGCTTAGCTTCATTTTTTGGAGCAACTAGCGAATCACTCATTTTGGATATTTCATTGCTTTGAGTCACTGATGAACTTTGTGAATCAAAATAGTAAAAGAATATACCTGCTGTAATAAGCAGTACCGCCAGCAACGCGTACTTATGCTCCAGTATTCGGTCTTTCATGGCAATTCAGCCCTTTCTTTTGGTATAATTTCTTACCGGATTTCATATTGTTATACGAGAAGAACGCATGTGAAGGAGGGATAGAATGAAAATTGGTATAATCGGTACCGGGAATATGGGGAGAATATTGGCAGAAGCTCTTATCGAAGGAAAGGCCATTTCCCCTTCTTCAATGTTAATTACAAATCGAACACAATCCAAAGCGAATATGCTTAAAAATAAATACAGTAAAATTATGGTCATGAATAATGCTGCTGAAGTGGCCTCACTTTCAAGTTTGGTATTTGTGTGTGTAAAGCCATTCGATGTCTATAACATTTTGCAGGACATATCTCCTTTGCTAACGAAGGATAAATGCCTCGTTTCGATCACTAGCCCGATTAGCACACTACATTTGGAAAAAATCATATCGTGTTCTGTAGCCAGAGCGATTCCAAGCATAACTGGAAGGGCATTATCAGGTGTATCCCTTCTGACATACGGCAAAAATTGCACTGCAGAATGGTCTGGTGAAATTGAACGATTGTTTAGGAAGATTTCAGTTCCGATGGAAATAGAGGAAAAAGTGACACGTGTGGCTTCGGATATTGTTAGCTGCGGACCAGCCTTTTTCAGCTTTCTGCTTCAACGCTTCATTGATGCTGCTGTAAAAGAAACGGATATAGATAGCAATACAGCTACCGTTTTGGCTGGTGAAATGATTATCGGATTGGGTGAGTTGTTAAAGCAAGGGCATTACACATTGCCAACATTACAGGAAAAAGTGTGTGTAAAAGGCGGTATAACGGGTGAGGGAATTAAAGTAATGGAAAACGAACTCGGAGATATGTTCGAACATCTCTTTCAAGCGACGCAGGAAAAATTCAAAGAGGATGTTTTGAAGATTAATCAGCAATTTTCTATTTCTACAAAATAAATTCGACTTATTGTTTATTTCACCTTCTTTTTTATAAATTTTTTTAAAGCCATCACCGATTAAGGTGATGGCTTTTCATTTTTTCTTTTTGCAATAAAAAAAATTCTTTCTGATTCCTCGTTTGGTTGTGTGTCTTCAAAATCGGCACTTACCTCAAGCAATTCAAAGCCCGCACTTTCAAGCCATTCAGTATATTGTTTCACAGAATAGGTGCGTTGGAAATGAACTTCATCATAGCGATCATACTTTTCTGTTTTTTCGTCAAGCACAAAAAAGCTTAGTTCATGCTCGACACTGTTGGGGTATTCACCGGCAAAGCTATCCCAAATATACGCCAATTGGTCACTATTAAATGTAAACGTATGGTCAATGAAAAGTTGCGAAACCTTAAAGATTGAATGAACGTCGAAAAAGAAAATGCCATCTTCGTGCAAATGATTGTGAACTTTTACAAATGTATCAAAAACTTCCTGCTCCGTTTTCAAATAATTTAAAGAATCACAAAAAATCCCGACGGTTCCAAACAGCCCAAGCCCTTCCAGCTTACTCATATCCTGCTGAAAAAAAGGAATTTTACAGCCTTCAGCTTCCGCCTTTTTCATTGCTACAGCCAACATATCAGAAGATAAATCTACTCCGGTTACGTCGAAGCCTTCTTTGGAAAGACGTATGGAAAGTTCCCCGGTGCCACAAGCCAAATCAAGAAGTGACCGATTATTAATTCCGTATTGTTCAAGTTTGGCCATCACGAACTCCGCCCATCGATGATAGGGTGCATCTTTCATCAACTCATCATAAAGATAGGCAAATTTCTCATAACTCATGGATTGATCACAGTGCGAAGGTCTTCGAGCGGAGCATCTCCCCATAAACGCTCTAAATTGTAATAGCTTCTATCGTCCCTTTGGAATACATGCGCTACTACATCGCCTAGATCAAGCAGAATCCATTTTGCTTCATCAAAGCCCTCAACCTGCTTAACACGATATCCGTTTTCTTCGGCTTTTTCACGGATTTCTCTTGCAATTGCCTGCACTTGTTTATCGGAGTTTCCGTGGCAGATAATAAAATAATCTGCAATCAATGAAATTCCTTGCATGTTTAGGGCTACAATATCTTCCGCTCTTTTATCGTCAGCAGCTTTCACTGCAATTTTTAATAATTCTTGATTGATCATTTAGTCAATCCTCCTATTTTCTGTGACAAATCATTATAAGCATTGAATGTTTCCGGATAGACCGGTTGTTTCTTTTTCATTAAAAAGAAGATGGTGTTTTGAATTGCCTGAAGCAAAGCTTGATCCAAATCTTCTTCAGCAAGCTTTCTCACATCTTCCACTCCCGGAAAATGCCTGCCTGGCTCAATGTAATCGGCCAAATAGATAATTTTCTCCAATAAAGCCATTTCCGGACGTCCAGACGTATGAAAACGTATGGCATCCAGCACCTCTTTGTCCTCGATACCCGCTTCCGTTTTTGCCAAAAATGCACCCACAGGAGCATGCCATAGTTCAGCATTATAATCAAGGAGATCAACGGGAAAACCTTGTTCCACAATGATTGATTTCATTTCGTCTTTAGGACGGAATTTGGCATAGTCATGAAATATCGCCGCGGTTTCCGCTTTTTTATCATCCGCACCAAACCGTTTTGCCAGGGTTATCGCCGTTTCCATCACGCCAATCGTATGCAAATAACGATGCTCTGTCAGTTGGACTTTAACTAAGCTCAATGCTGCTTCCCGTTCCATATAAATGATTCTCCTTTATAAAACGAATAACATCATCGGGAAGTAAATAGCGAACCGAACTGCCTTTTTTGAGTCTTTCTCTGATCAGACTCGACGAAATATCCATGGAAGGCATTTCAACAAACTCGATCGGATACATTGACTCATGGCGATAATTGGGCCGATTCACACCTATAAACGTGACAAGCCTGATCAATTCCTCAATTTTATACCATTTCGGAAGATATTCAATCATATCTGCACCAATAATGAAGAAAAAGTCATGATCAGGGAAATTTGAAGTTAAAATTTTCATTGTATCAAAGGTAAAAGAAGGACCTTGGCGCTGCCATTCTATCGTTTCTGCTCGGAACTGTTCATTGTCTTCCAGTGCAAGTTCAAGCATTTTCAGCCTTTCCTCATTTTTTACTGATTCAGGTTTTTTTTTATGGGGCGGCTCCTGATTCGGCATGAACCAAACTTCGTCAAGATCCATGGCAGCGAGGGCTTCATTGGCCATTAAAAGATGTCCATAATGGGGCGGATCAAACGTTCCTCCAAGTATCCCTATCTTCTTCATCAGTCCCCCTCCTTTGATTATGAATTTACGGAAGTACGATTTGTTTATTCTCAGTTGATTCCTTGTAAAGAACGATTGTATGCCCGATGACTTGGACAAGTTCCGCGCCTGTACCCGTTGCTAATTTTTCGGCAACCTCATAACGGTCTTCGTCGCAATTTTGCAGAATGCTAATTTTCAACATTTCCCTTACTTCAAGCGCTTCAGCAATCTGTTTGATCATATTTTCATTTACTCCGCCTTTACCTACTTGAAAGATCGGATTAAGATGATGTGCCTTGGATCGTAAAAATCTCTTTTGTTTGCCTGTTAACATACTATTTGTTGCCTCCTAGTTGATTCAGAACATTCTTCCTCATTACTTCAATATCAGGAAAAATATCTGTCCATAGTTCAAACGCAAGAGCCCCTTGATATACAAACATATCAATACCATTTTGGACTTTTACGCCTTTTTGTTTCGCCTCTTGTAAAAACAATGTTTCAAGAGGATTATATATGATATCACACACAATGGCACGAGACGATAAATTCTCGAGACGCACAGGACATACTTGCGTATTTGGAAACATACCAACCGTGCTCGTCTGAATGATCACATCGTAATCCGAAAGATGTTCACTTGCTTTTTCCGCACTGAGCACTCGTGATTCAACACGCTCAGAACATCCTTCAATAAGTAGCGTTGCTTTATCAAGCGTACGATTACAAATGTCTATTTGTCTTGCTCCGGCACTTGCCATCGTATAATAAATAGCTCTCGATGCTCCGCCTGCTCCAATGATTAATACGTTCAAATCTTTCACATCAGGAATTAACGAATGTAGGCTTTTTAAAAATCCTGGACCATCCGTATTGTATCCGATCAGCTTTCCATTTTGATTGACAACAGTGTTTACTGCTCCTATTTTCATGGCTAGCGGATCAATGTTGTCGAGCAAGGGAATAATGGAACTCTTATGCGGGACGGTCACATTAAAACCAGACACACCAATTGCCTTTAATCCCTTAACAGCATCCTCCAGCGCTTCTGGTTTTACCTGAAAGGGAAGGTACCGAGCTTCCAAATTATAAAACGCAAATAAATCATTGTGCATAAAAGGTGACATGGAGTGTCCGATTGGGTATCCAAGAACAGCATACAGCTTTTCCAATTGCTTCCCTCCATTCTTGAATAAACGTCTTTATCACATTAAAAAAGCGATTTTCTCAACATTGTTTTGACGCCTCTTGGTGCATAGGCGACCACTTTCGCCCCCGGTTCATTAACTGTTATCCAGCCAAGGCCCGAGAAGACGATATCTGTTTTTGCTTCCTTGATGGTAAATTCCTGCTTGACGAGTTCTGGAAAATCCCCCATTTGGTCTTTCCTAGGTGGAGTCAACAATTCACCTGCATGCTTTTCATACAATTCTGTTGCATTTTCCATCTTCGTGCGATGGATATTGATTTCATTTGAAAAATGGCAGGCAAATGAACGCCTTCCACCACTAACATAATCGAACCGTGCCAATCCTCCAAAAAATAATGTTTGTTCTTCATTCAATTGAAAGATCTTTGGTTTGATTTCTTTTTTTGGAGTAATGGTTTTCAAATCTGCTTTATCAATAAAGTGTGCCATTTGGTGATGATTAATGATACCAGGTGTATCCATCAACGATTTTCCGTCTTCAAGTGGAATCTTGATGATATCAAGTGTCGTCCCAGGGAAATGGGATGTTGTAATAACATCTTCCTCACCAGTAACTTCCTTAATGATGCGGTTGATGAAGGTGGATTTTCCGACATTTGTACATCCTACCACATAAACATCTTTCCCATTTCTCATTTCATCGATCGCTGCGGCCGTTTCCTGAATAAAATTGCCTTTCGCCGCGCTAACAAGGTAAACTTCCTCCGGTCTTAACCCAAGCTCCTGAGCCTGTTGCTTCATCCAGTGAATGAGCTTATGGTGCTTTACAGACTTCGGCAGAAGATCAACCTTATTTCCTACAAGTAAAACTTTATTGTTCCCTACAAAACGATGCAGTCCAGGTAGCCAGCTTCCATTAAAATCAAATATATCAACAATTTTAACGATTAGCGCATCTGTTTTACCGATGCCATTAAGTATTTTCAAAAAATCGTCATCGGTCAAATCAACATCCTGTACTTCATTGTAATGCTTTAATCGAAAACATCTTTGGCAGATGATCATTTCTTTTTCCAGAGCCGATGCAGGCGCATAACCAAGATTATTTGGATTCCCGGTTTGAATTTTCACGCCGCAGCCCATGCAAATATGCTGTTGTTCACTCACTCATTAATCCTCCCATTGAATCTTGCCTTTTTTTCGGAACCAATTAAGGATTCTCCGTTCAACAAGGCGGTTAAATTTTGTAAAAAATCCATCAGTACTGGCAACCGGTACGACAAGAATTGTATGAAAGCCACTTCGGTTGCCCCCAAGGACATCGGTTAACAATTGATCACCGACCACTACAGCTTCTTCCCTTTTTATTCCCATTTGGGCAATTGCTCTGCGAAATGCCATTCCCATTGGCTTACGCGCTTGAAAAATAAACGGGATGTCAAGTGGATCCGAGAATGCTTTAACGCGTTTTTCATTATTATTCGAAACAATCGTAACGAGGATATTGCTTTTTCTCATCTCGTCAAACCATTCGATCAATTTGGGCGTAGCACTTGGCCTGTCCCATTCGACAAGGGTATTATCGAGATCAGTTATGATCCCTTTTACCCCTAATTGTTTCAACCGTTCGGGTTTTATATCAAATATGGTTTTCACATGTTCATTCGGCAAAAAATGTTTTAGCACCAAAAATACACCCTCTTAACATTCATCCTATTATTAAAGTCGGAAAGCGCATCCCGCTTTCGCATACCGTTATCATCATACCCAATTTCAGCTGTTGTTTCAAAGAATTATTAAATTCCTTTCCAAATGATGAAAGGAAATAAGCTCGCTAAGCCTGTTTTCATCCAATTGTTTAGAAGTTTATTTTAAAAAAATCAGCAATTCGAGAAATATTTTTCGACATTTTCCCCCGTATCTCAACTTTGTGGATAAAGTTATCAACATTTTCCTGTTTGAATTTATTACCTTATAAGCAATTATAAACAATTTAAACACAGGTTATCCACCACACCCTGTGGATAACAGAACGGTTGTTCTAAAGTTTTTTTTTTGGTAGATTAAGGGTACACCAATTGTACCTATCATTATATGCAGCACATATAAACGAATAGAACTTTTTATTTTAATTGGAGGTGGCTTCTGGCATGCGCAAACTGTCAGATGAATTGTTAATCGAGTCATATTTTAAAGCACAGGAATTAATGCTCAGCCCGGAATTTATCGGACTTATCGAAACTGAAATTTACCGAAGATCTCTTCATAATAAAATAAAAGTTCCTTCCTAAATTACAATTTCCGCCCTATTCAGGGCTTTTTCTTTTTCCTGCGCAAACCTATTTCAGCCTAGCATGTCCCCATTCAACTCAATACCAATTTATTTAGCTATTTTTTTGAAAACACCTATTTTTTCCCCAACTTTAATCTCGTGAGGTGTTTGAATTAAAGAATCCAATTCAAATATGCCTTTTTCAAAAAGCAAAACCACGGTCGAACCAAAACTGAAATAGGCCATTTCTTTCCCTTTTTTTAATTCCATCCCCTCATGTGTTGCTTCAATCGAATTGACAAACATCGCTCCTACTTTGACGATAGAAACATGACCAAAATCCGTCTTTACTTCCGTAATCATTCGATAATTTTTCGCCAAGGTCCTGATCCCATACTTCAATCCCAATTTATTCACAGGATATGATTTTCGTCCAAGAGTCCATTGTTTTTGCACGAAGCCATTTACAGGGCTATGAATGCGGTGGTAATGTGTCGGACTTAAATAAAAAATCATAAATGTACCATTCAAATATTTTTTTAACGAGTCCGTGTCGCCAAGCATCTCTTCGACCGAATATATTTTTCCCTTGACTGTCATTTCGCTCGTCTCCGATATTGTTCCTATGTTTTCAATTACTGCATCAACTGGGCTAACGACGGCATCAAGACTTTGATCTGAGATTCTTGCACCAGGTTTTAATTTTCTAATAAATAAATCATGCAGCGTAGGATATTGATCAATCGTTTTAGCCATTTCATCTTGATTAATTCGATACACTTTAGCAAATGACGGGATTATGAATGTGCTGACCGTAGACCGTGAAAATCTTCTTAATAGAGCGGAGGTCCACTTTCCATTCGTCAATTCAATTAATAGACGATAAATATTCTGAATCAATGCTTATACCCCCATAGTGAAAATCTGATAGTCTCAGGAATAGCCTAGAATTAAATATTATACTATATCCGGCCCAATGAAAGCTTTTATTATTTTTCGTCTGTTATTATCTTTC
>JAUZPT010000460.1 GCA_030705745.1 Bacillota bacterium
CAACGGAGAATTGTCATTGACTTCCTTCATCTTCTTCGTGTGCATCGGATTGACCTGGACAATTTTGACCTGTTTCTTCGCAAGATAATGGACGAGGGGTTCGGCATAAGGACCGGTAGATTCGTAACCCACGAGGACCTCATCACATCCAAACCTGTTCTTACTGGCTATCGTCATATACCAGAATTTCTCAAACCCCTGCCTAGTGTTATCAAACCTGAAGGACTTCGTGCTTCTCCCGTCCAGGGTGGTGCAATACCCGGTGTTGTTTGCTACACCTATATCTACTGTCGCGATCAATGTGCCTTCCTTCACCGTCCTTACCCTTTTCGCCCTCAGCCCCCTCATTGTAGTCTCCTCCTTTTTTGTAATTGGAATAAACAGCTTCGGAAAAGGAGGATACCCTTATTTCTCCTTCCACTCAATCATGAACTACAATATAGCAAGCTGTAATCGAGTTTCAGCCCCTTCCCCTATAAATACAATATTCCACATCGAAATTAATAAAAATGCGCCGGAAATTTTTCTCTTTCAGTGAAAATAATTTGGGAAAAAAGAGAAAATCATTTCCATTGTGCAAAAAGACCACGTGTAAATTTGTCCACATCCGTATAAAAGAATGTAAAACCATGTAGAGATTTTAGTTCGGTATTAGAATTGCTTTTATATTAATACGCATAGATTTAAAAGGTAGTTTATTAACCAAGGAGGGTTATCATGAACAACAAAGTGCTTTTAGGTTTAACTGTTCTTTTTGCGCTGTTTATCAGCGCAACAGCGTTTGGGCAAGGGCAACTTCCCACGGATCAAAATTCTCCGTGGATTACTTTTCAACCATCACCAGCCAAGTATGTATTCATTGGCGACCTAAACCAATTAGGTGATCCAGTTGTAACAAATTTACCGTTAGTTACCCCTCAACGAATTTTTCAGACAGCGGAACGTGATCAGGCAGACGGAACGGTTACGCTTGGTACAAATTGGAGATACATGGTCAATGGATCGACCGTTTCAATTTATACGGTGAATGATTCCATATACAGTATCTTTTCCCAAGCGGGACAGAAACCCTACATTGATTTACCGGAAAAGGTATTCATGGTTTTTAATCTCTTGATTGCCCAGAAGCCTAACCCAACGACAAGTGATGAGGTTAAGGCATTTACTTTTTCGGCTTTTGGTGGGATTATTCAATCCGACAGAAATGAAAAGCCGGGAAGGGAAACCTTCCGCTTTCTGAGCATAGGCGGGATATTGGGACAGCCAATGCCTTTGGTGTTTGATGCCTGTGCGTATGTGGTTGATACAATTACTCAGAATCCAATTTATGACTACATTTGCACAAGCTATCAAAGCAACCTTACTGCTGTTTGTTCCAGTTGGGATGACATTGTTCATCCTACAAATTCATCCAACCCTTATTTAGATCAACCAGCTTACGGTTGGAATGATAATTACTATTGGGGCAATTGGGTTGGTGGGCAGTGTCCCAAGACTTTGCCTTCTGGAGCGGTGGATTGCTCTTCGTCAAAGATTGATCCGCTTCCTGGTGGTTGTAAAGATTACGCCCATGACTGTGGTTGGCACCACAAGTTTGAGTACGATAACAAAACCTATGGCCAAGTTGGATGGAACTGGTGTGATAATTTTACAATGTCAGATAATCCAATTTGCATTGCCTATTCTCCGAACAACATTATTGGATATTACGCTACTTATACGTGGAAGGAAAATTGTGTCCAGAGTGACGGAAGTGTTCAGGTCGTCGACGTTGGGAATACCTACATAGAAGCCAATGGAAGGGGTGTTATTGCTTATAACAAAACTCCCTTTAAGTTGGTTTGGAATCCGACCTGTCACTTTAATGGCGTGATTCGGGGAATTGTTCCTGGTGATTATTCATTCACCATTCCCTTTGCTACAGAGGGTGCTAAACTCATCCAGCAGGATGAGAATTAAAAGTTAGATTCGGGGCCCAAGTCCTTTTCTGGGCTAGATGCATATTTCTATCGGTAATCCTTAATTTATAAGATCAGAATGTTTGATGATTTGTAGGTGTACTCCTCAAAATGGGGCTGAGGTGGCGAATTTTCTTTTGAGCCGGCGATTTCTTCCTGAAGTCGCCAATTTCAAATTTCCCTGCAAGAAGCAATATTTCAGATGGAAATCAATATCTCTCAGCATTTCAGTAATCCCCTCCACAATTAACTTTCAAAAACAGATTTTAAACAACATTATTTGACATTTGGGTTTTGAATACACATCTATTGATTGAGGCAAAGAAATGGACAAAAAGACCTTCGACCCTAAGAGATTTGGCATGGCAATCTGCCCGTGCTGCAATAGCCATGGATATATTCAAAATCCAGAACGTAAATGTTGTCCTAAATGCGGGGGCTTTGGGTTCGTCAAAAGGGAACCAGAGGAAGATACGCATACTTCGCCGATAATTGG
>JAUZPT010000461.1 GCA_030705745.1 Bacillota bacterium
CTAAGAATTCACCCTCCTATCACCATAAACCTCATGTCATCCTTTTATTACGCATCAAAAAGCCAGGGTTCAGCCTGGCTCATGTAATCGAAATAACTATTTATCTTGCAATCAACTTTAAAGCTGTTTGCAACTGAAGATCATTTTTCTCGTTTTTGATTTCCTTACGGGCCGCTTCCTCTAGCTTCATCGCTGTGGTCACGCCAATTTTTCCGGTCGGCTCCATTCCTTGCTGCTGCTGGAACGCCTTTACCGCACTTTCAGTCTCAGTACTGAAATACCCGTCCGTTCGCCCCGGAGCGAAACCGAGTCCTTGTAAGATTTGTTGCGCATTTTTCACTTGCTCGTTATTCATATCCAGCTGAAGTGCTTTGCCAAGCTCGATTGGATGCGTCTGAAAAATCTGTGGCTGTTTGACTACGACCGTTGGGCTAATACCTTTTTTATGAATCCAGTGGCCATCCGGTGTCAGCCATTTAAACAGTGTCAGCTTGATATTGCTTCCGTCACCCATTGAAATAGCCTGCTGAACCGTTCCTTTTCCAAACGTCTTTTCTCCTACCAGCGGATATCCATCCGCTTCTTTAAGAGCTCCAGCCAAAATCTCCGCTGCCGAGGCACTTCCTTTATCAACCAAAACGGCAACTGGATAGTCCTTTTCATTCTTTAGCGTAGTGAAAAACGGTTCTTTTTCTCCATTACGTTTTTGAATTTGAACCATCGGCTTTTGACTCGTCACCAATTCCTGCAAAATTTCTTCCACGCTTGATAACAATCCACCCGGGTTGCCGCGCACATCAATGACCAGCCCTTTAATCCCATCATACTCGAGAGATGCCAGCTGCTTTTTAAAGTCAGTTGCCGTATTTTCTGAAAAAGAAGTAATGTCGAGATACCCGATTTTTTTTCCGTTTTCCTTTTTAATTTTGGAATAAACGGTTTCAAGTGGAATCTCATCTCGCTTTACATTGATGGTAATCGGATCGGATAACGTCTTGCGTGCGATTTCCAATTTGACTACAGTACCTTTTGGCCCGCGAATTTTCAGCGTCGCTTTATTGAGGTCAAGCCCCTCCGTGCTTTGCCCATTTATTTTTACGATTTGATCGTTCGGCTTTAATCCAGCCTTTTCTGCAGGTGAATTTTTAAAAGGGTTTACAATGACAATCCGGCCATCGACCATTCCAACCTCTGCACCAATCCCTTCAAAGGAAGAACCAAGTGCCTGGCTAAACTGGTTTGCTGTTTCTTTATCCATATAAACGGAGTACGGATCCTTAAGCGTCGAAAGCATCCCCTGAATCGCACCTTCGACCAGCTTGTCTCTGTCCACTTTTTCAACATACTTATTCAAAATCAATTCATACGCCTGGTTCACCTTCTCAAGCTTTTGCGAATTCATTTGAGACAGTGTTGGCATATTTACCTTTCCCATCAGCTCCTGGTCAAGTGGTGAATTCCTAAGCGAAGCAGAATCCGACCACTTCATCCCAGCGTACGTTCCACCCGCTCCCGTCAACAATGAACCCGTCACTAACAGGGCAATCCATTTCCGATTCATTCCCCATCCTCCTTTATTTGAACCTTCAAGTTCTTTTGCATATAAACGGCTTCGTCCCGAAAACGGTGCCTGAATACTAACTTATATGTGGAAAAGGGACGAGTTATGAAAAATAAATCCTCATACACTCTGAGTTGGAAAAATAAGTTTACCTAATTCAGGTTTATTAGCCATTCCCTCGGTGTAAATAGATAATATACTCCTACTTTTTCGCAACATGAATATCGTCAGAAAATAGAAAAATGGAAGAGGTAATACCTCTTCCATTTCATCGAGATTATTATAGTGGAACAATACCTACAGGATTAATCGCACTATGGTAGCGCCAAGGTCCTCTGTAAAGTTCAAAGTGCAAGTGTTGTCCTATAGCTTCTCCTGTGCTACCCATAATTCCTATTTGTTGCCCTTTGGAAACTATTGCTCCCGCTGAAACCATACTCATCCTCATATGTGCATAAACCGTTGTGAAAATTTCACCATTTATGGAGTGAGTAATGTAAACGACGTTTCCATAACTTTGTGAATAATGCGATACAGCAACTACTCCATCAGCAGCAGCTACAATTGGCACATTATCTCCATGGTTAGCTATGTCTACTCCGTAATGGAAATCTCCAGCAACTGAACTGAGCACTCGCGGACCGTAACCTGAACTGATCACTCCTGCTGCAGGCCTTGTAAAATTACCACTTGAAACAACAGGACCGTTCCCTGATTGATCAGAACTCCCATTTCTGGAAGAAGAGTGAGCAGCTGCAGCTTCTGCTGCCCTACGTGCAGCCTCTGCTGCTGCTGCTTTACGTGCTGCTTCTGCTTGACGGTTTTGCTCCATTTTAATCACTTTTTGAATTGCTACTTCCTGGGCAGCAAGAA
>JAUZPT010000462.1 GCA_030705745.1 Bacillota bacterium
AACATCGATTGTGATGCATCAGTACTTTTGCTCGGAGAAAATGATAAGATTCGCAGCAACCAGGATGTCGTCTATTTCGGGAACTTAAATAGCTCGTGCGGAAGCATCCGCCATACCGGAGATAATCTTACCGGTGACGGCGATGGCGATGATGAACAAGTAAATGTGGATTTGTCCAAGGTGCCTTCACATATTCAAAAACTTGTCTTTGTCGTCAATATTTATGATAGCATCAAACGAAAACAGCATTTCGGCATGATCCAAAACGCATTTATCCGGATCGTCAATCCTTCGAATCAGCAGACGCTGCTACATTATAATTTGTCAGATGATTATAGCGGAAAAACATGCCTGATTGCCGGCGAATTATACCGCCACGGAAGTGAGTGGAAGTTTGCGGCAGTCGGAACCGGCACAAATGCAGCAAGCCTTGGAGAAGTAGTTAAGTCGTACAGCTAAAGTTCAGTTTTACCAGAAGTGGAAAGTGTCTTTTGAAAGTGGATTAAGAATGGTTTGCGATTGATTTGAAAAAAGTTTTCGATGAGGTGAAAAGGATGAGTATTAATTTATCCAAAGGGCAAAGAATAGATCTGACAAAAACGAATCCAGGGTTAACAAAAGCCATTATTGGCCTTGGCTGGGATACAAATCACTATGATGGCGGTCATGACTTTGACCTTGACGCTTCTGCTTTTCTGACTGATGAAAACGGCAAGGTCGTGCAGGACCACGATTTCATTTTTTATAATAATTTGGTTCATCCTTCTGGTGGCGTCGAGCATACGGGAGATAATCGCACAGGTGAAGGCGAAGGCGACGATGAACAAATCAAAATTAACTTCAGCAAAGTGCCATCATCGATACATCGCATTGCCATTACTGTTACGATTCATGACGCAGAGGTGCGAAGCCAAAACTTTGGGCAGGTCGCAAATGCGTTCGCCAGGGTTGTTGACGAAGAAAGCGGCCGCGAAATTTTACGCTTTGATTTGGGTGAGGACTTCTCCGTTGAGACCGCAGTAGTCATTTGCGAATTGTACCGCCACAATGGTGACTGGAAATTCAATGCAATCGGCAGCGGATTTTCTGGTGGATTGGCAGCACTGTGCCGCAATTATGGCTTAACTGTGTGAAAAAAGGAAAGGTTGCCTTCGTTGGCAGCTTTTCTTTTACATAGAAATAAACGGCAAATTCAGTCGTATTTTTTTCTTTATTTTATGGGAACTGTTCAGCTCTATTTTATCTTGGGAAAGACGCATCGAGGAGTGAAGCAATTGAATCAATATTTACAGCTATGCCAGCATGTTCTTAGTAACGGCAATGTGAAGGAAGACCGGACAGGCACAGGAACGATCAGCACCTTCGGTTACCAGATGAGGTTTGATCTGGAAGAAGGGTTTCCTCTTGTAACTACTAAAAAGCTCCATCTACGCTCAATTATTTATGAGCTCCTATGGTTTTTAAATGGAGATACAAATGTGCGCTATCTTCAGGAAAATGGAGTTCGAATCTGGAATGAATGGGCAAATGAACAAGGCGAGCTTGGACCGGTGTACGGCCACCAATGGCGCTCATGGACGGGCGCTGACGGTAATACAGTCGACCAAATCAGCGAACTGATCGATCAAATCAAAAAAAATCCCGATTCACGAAGATTGATTGTCAATGCCTGGAATGTAGGGGAAATCGAGAAAATGGCTTTGCCGCCATGCCACTGCATGTTTCAATTTTATGTGGCCGACGGAAAATTGTCATGCCAGCTTTATCAACGGTCCGCAGATGTGTTCCTAGGTGTGCCATTTAATATCGCTTCCTATGCCTTGCTCACCTTAATGGTCGCACAGGTATGCGATTTAAAGCCTGGTGAATTTATTCATACATTCGGCGATGTCCATATTTATCAAAATCATATGGAACAAATTAAGCTGCAAATGGAACGGGAACCTCGCCCGCTTGCCAAAATGATTCTAAATCCAGAAGTTAAGGATATTTTCGGTTTCTCATTCGAAGATTTCACGCTTGAAGGCTATGATCCTCATCCACATATAAAAGGGGTTGTCAGTGTATGATTTCTTTCATTTGGGCGATGGATCAGGAACAGGCAATCGGAAAAAACAATCAGCTTCCTTGGCACTTGCCTGAGGATTTAAAGTTCTTTAAACGGGTGACCATGGGGCACCCGATTGCCATGGGAAGAAAAACGCATGAATCGATAGGCCGGCCATTGCCGGGCAGAGAAAACATCGTCATCACAAGAAGCAAAAATTTCACGGCAGAAGGATGTACCGTTTTTCATTCGATTAGTGATTTTGTATCATACGCTAAAAAGATGGACGAAGAGGTTTTTGTCATCGGCGGCGCTGAAATTTTTAAAGAGACATTCGAATTTGCTGATCGTCTTTATT
>JAUZPT010000463.1 GCA_030705745.1 Bacillota bacterium
AACTGAGGTATGAATTCTTCTGAAGCTGAATTTTTTTCTGGTACAGTAAACCTAATAATGAACTCCGTCCCATTGTCTCTTTTTAGTTCAAGTTCACCATCCAACTGGTCTACGAGAGTAGTTACAAGCTGAAGCCCAAGACTATCAAGACCTTCAATTTCAAGGTCTTCTGGAATTCCAACTCCGTTGTCTGAGACGGACAGAACATAAGGTATACTATTACAACCTTCTGTCTTGCATTCTCCTTCTTCTCGATAGAATTTAACTCTTATATCTCCTTTATCCCTACCGGAAAAAGCATATTTGAAGGAGTTTGAAACAATTTCATTGATGATTATCCCTATTGGAATAGCAGTATCCATATCTAAGAAAATGCTCTCTTCCAGATCGAAATTCAAATTAACATCAGTTTTAAGCACATATGTTAGTAGAAGATTATTAACTAATTCCTTTATGTATTGTGAAAAGTTAAGTAAATCAATGTTCTTACCTTTGTACAATTCTTCATGTATAAGAGCAATAGAAAGAACTCTGTCTATACTTTCTTTGAAAGCTTTCAGCACTTCTGAATCTTTAATATTATCTCGGCCTTTAAAAAAATCGGCCCGAAGATCCAGAAGAGAGGATATTACCTGAAGATTGTTCTTGATTCTATGATGGATTTCCTTCTTTTGGGCAATTTCGAAATTTCTGAGAGCTTCTTCGGCTTCTTTTCGTTCGGTAATGTCAGTTAACATGCTCAAAGACCCAAGAAATTTGCCATGTTCATCGATGAGGGATTTGGCACTTACTATTACCCATAGGTGCGAGCCATCTTTACGTATTAATCCATTTTCATAACTAGCATTGGTGCCAAACTGTCTCTCTTTTAATTTCGATTTAGTTATAGTCATGTATTCAGGAGCTATAAAATCGAATACGGATTTACCAATCATTTCTTCAGAAGAATAGCCAAGCATATCTGCGAACTTATTATTTAAGAACGTGATTCTATTTTCACTATCAAGTAGAGCTATACCTTCATTTGCTGTCTCTACGATGTTGCGGTATTTTCCCTCACTTTCCCGAAGTTTTTCTTCTGATTTTTTGCGTTCTGTAATGTCCTGAACTGTCCCCCTCGTCCGAATAGGGATGTTGTTTTCATTAAAGATAACTTCAACCTGTGAATGGACTATACGCTCTTTTCCACTGTTTAAAATAATCCGATAGTTGATGTCAAATGGCTTTCCATTTAAAGCTTCTTTGGTGGCATTGTTCACATATTCTCGGTCATCCGGATGTACATAACTTAAAAATGAATCGTAAGTGGGACAAAACTTTTTAGGCTTGAGTCCAAAAATACGATAAGTTTCATCAGAACATTGTAACTTATTAGTTATAATGTCCAAGTTCCAACTTCCAAGATGAGACATTTCCTGGGCTTCAGCAATAAGCTTTTTACTTTCTTTCAAAGAACTGTAAGCTTTCTCAAGTTCAGATGTACGCTCTTTGACTTTTTCTTCCAGTGTTTCATTTGCTTTTTTAAGGGCATCTTCTGTATTCTTCAGTTGTGTGATGTCTGTAAAAGTACAAATTATAATGTTAATACTATCATCGGGATTTAGCAGCGGTTCGGCGCTAGCAAGCGTCCATTTCCAATCTTCGTGCATATAACGACGTATGCCGATTACCTGGTTCTTCACCGGCTTGCGATTAATCCTGGCGTACTGTACCGGGTGAGACTCAAAAAGGAGGGTATTTCCATCCTTATCGACGACATTCCATGCATCCCAGCTTAGGTCTTGAATCTTCATGTGCTCGAGCTCTTGTTCAGAGATATTGTAAATTTGCAGAAACGCGGGATTATATATTACAAATTTACCTTCGCCATTAATGAGAATCACACCGGATTCCAGACCATGCACTAGTGCCTTAAACCGCAACTCGCTCGTCTCTAATTCTTGCCCAGCCTGTTTACTCTCCTGCTCAGCTTGTTTGCTCTCCTGCTCAGCCTTTCTCCTCTGCAGAACCTGCGTCACCGCCGGCGCGATAGCTTCGAGATCCTCCTGTTGCTCGCAGCTATATCCACCTTCACGATTTGCTACAGCAATCGAGCCTACAATTTTTCCGTCTAAAATAAGCGGCACACCGAGAAACGACTTTATCGGTGGATGACCAGCCGGCAAGCCGGCACTGTCGGGGTGTGATTGGGGATTGTTGGTAAAGAATCTTTTCTTTTTGATTATGGCACTGCCATACAAACCATGGACAACATAATCGTGCGGAAGACAAACATGCCCCCTTTTATCGTACATATGGCACTGTTCCCATGCAAGCTTGCTTTTTGCAACATCATGCAGTAGCCCATCAGCGCGCATTTCAATAATGTAACCAAACTCACTGCCTGTCACTTCAAGG
>JAUZPT010000464.1 GCA_030705745.1 Bacillota bacterium
AACTAAGCCTTTGGTTTAAACATTCAATTCACCACTTATTTTAATTATTTATTCATTGAGCAGACGGTCTTTAGTGAAAAAAATTCGCTTGATTGGAGCGGAAGGCGTGAAGACTCCTGCGGGAATACGGGTCAGGGGAGATCCCCCAGGAGCGAAGCGCCAAGGAAGCTCCCCGGCACGCCCGCGGAAAGCGAAGCGCCTGGAGCGCAAATCAACAGACCTGTTTAATGAGGTAATTTCTAATAATATCAGAACATATTAACGCGGTGATTTGTTAAAGAAAATAAATAATATAAAAGGCTATCGAATGTTTTTCGACAGCCTTTTATTTTTCAAAAAAACCAAAATGAAATTTGGATGTTTTTCGTCGGATCGTCTTAAAACCGAATCTTTCAAATCGGGTGCTTTTATAATGGTCTTTTAAGACCACGCGAGAACGGGCAACTCTTAACGCCTCACGTACACTCTCCTCGGACAAGTCGTCGTGCAGAGCAAGTTGGCCCAAGGCTTTAATGCCGTCCGATTCAAGGATACTCTCATCAAACATTGGATCAAAATAAACACAATCATACGACTCATCCGGTAGACTTTTTAAAAATGTTAAAGATTTATCGTGAAGTACTTCCACTCGCTGCATGGCGTCATTCATCGCAGTGAGGTTCGAGTCCCATGTTCTTAGACCTTGTTTCACAACATAGCTAAGATACTTTTGCGCCTCAATGCCAGTCACTTTCCCTTCCGGACCTATGACAAAACTTGCGACGATGGCATCTGAAGCAAGCCCGAGTGTACAGTCAAGAAGGCTCATCCCCTTTTGAAGTCCTGTCGCTTCAACAAAGGGATCATGCTCATTCATTTGGAGCCGTTTAATTCGGAACATTGCAGAATTGGGATGAAAGAAAAACGGAAAAGATCCATTTTCTTTTCGAAATAATTCCAATCGTTCCTTACCTGCCACAATGCAATCACTGCTTTGCTCGTTCGTTAAATCGTTGATTGAACGTTTTTGGCGTGGAATGTATTCGATTCCCAACTCCAAAGCCACGTTTTTTGCAGCTTCAATCATTTCTTGATTTGTCCTGCCAGCTGTTGTTACAAACATTTGTCCTCGTACCTCATACATTTAATTTTTAGCGTTTATTATACAACAAAAAAGAAAAGGACCCCAAAAAGGGTATCCTTATGAACAATGAGCATTAAAGGCGTTTTGTAAATTTTGCATGATCGCTTCCATGGAATTCCCTTCAATGTCATAACGCGGTATAAAATGAACGACCTCTTTGCCTTTAAGAAGTGCCATAGACGGAGAAGAAGGTTCGATGTCCCCAAAATACTCGCGCATTTTTGCCGTTGCATCCTTATCCTGTCCGGCAAAAACTGTAACAAGATGATCTGGTTTATTCTCGCTTTGCATTATTGCTTGTGTTGCTGCAGGACGAGCCAAACCTGCTGCGCATCCACAAACCGAATTCACAACCACAAGTGAAGTACCACTTGCACCTTCGATAAATTGCTCAACCGCTTCTGGAGTTTCTAATTCCTGAAAGCCCGCTCTAGTTAACTCATCACGCATCGGTTTTACCATTTGTTTCATATATTCTTCATATGCCATTGACATGTTATCGTCCTCCTTAACTGCTTTTGCAGTGCAAGCATACTATATTTTTATGCTTAAGTGCAATGAAACGAGCTTTGAATTTTTTACTCTTCATTTTTCCGTGCTTCGGTCATTTGCTTCCAAACGGACCCTTTCGCTTCCATTCCGCCTTCAATTCGTTCGATTGCCATCTTGATTTGCAGACTGACTTCAAATTCACGATCATCTTCCGCGGCTTTTAATGCAGGCAATGATTTTTCCGTACCTGCTTCATATAAAAACATCGCTGCCCTCCAGCGGACTAGCTTGCTATCATCGCTTAAAGCTTTTGCCATAGCGTCTTCCGCTTCTTCAAATCCAAGGTCTGACAGGCAGTCACCGGCAGTTCGTCGAACCGTAACCGTTTTGTCTTTTAACGCTTGATACAATAGCGGCAAGGCGGACTGATCCTTGATCATTCCAAGATAAACAGTAGCAAGGCGGCGAATCGAAGCTTTTTCATCCGTCAACGCCTTGTTGAGCAGGGGCAGATCATCAATTTCCGGATCAGCCATTTGCTCAAGGCGGTGGTAGCGTACACGCCAATCGGGATGATCCAGGTCATCAAGCGACAGTTTCAGTCTATTCCGCTTTGTTTTCGTTTCTGAAATTGTTTGACGCTCCTGAGCCATTTTTATGAGTGAGCTTAATCGATCCGCAGGATAAGCGGCCATTAATTCTTCCACTAATTCATGGCCAATCTGATCAAACTCTCCGTAACGAACGCCGAAGTCCTGCCACTTACGAAGTAAAATATAAT
>JAUZPT010000465.1 GCA_030705745.1 Bacillota bacterium
ATATCTTTGACATAATTCTACATCGTTTTCCCAAATATTACAACATGTTTCGCATTCCGGATTATATTTAGTCACAAAAAAGTCGAACAAAATGTCTGTAATGGTCAAGCAAATTTGTAACACCACTGTCTAAATTAATCCAATCGATACCTCGCCTCATAAGGTGTTCGGTAATCATTGTATGAGTGAGGGCGAATCTGGTTGTACCAAACATAGGCATACTCCGAAACAGCATGGGCTAATTCTTCGTCAGTTCGGAAGTTGAAGCGATTTATCAGTTCTGACTTAAAAGTGTTGTAATAACGTTCCATCGGTGCGTTGTCATAAGGACATCCTGCAGCGCTCATGCTCTGTGTGATGCCGTGTTCCTGACAATAAAGGATAAATTGAACGGAAGTAAATTGGCTCCCCTGATCGGAGTGTAATATCAAATTCCGGGGTTTCTTTTTCTGGGAATGAAGGGCTTTTTCAAGAGTTTTGATTGCTAAATCGCTCGTAATCCATTTGCCGGTTTCACTTGCGACCACACTGCGGTCGTATAAATCAATGATGGTGCAGTTGTAGCGCATGGAACCATTGGTAAGAAAAATGTATGTAAAGTCGGTACACCAGACCTGATTGGCTTTGTTTACCGTAAAGTTTTGCTTTAATAGGTTCGGAAAGATTTTGTGAGCATGCCCCTTTTTGTACCCAGGGTGCTTACGGCGGCAGACACACTGCAGATGAAGCTCTTTGTTCATATACTTGTGAACGGTGGTCTTACTTAAAAATATCTGTTTCCTTGCAAGGAAAACACGCATGCTCCTATGCCCAAGGATTCCACCAAACTCGTGGTAGATATCCTTGATTTCATTACAAATCTCGTCCTTTCGGGCATGATAGCTCGCCTTGGTTTGCTTCAAGTAATTGTAATATCCGTTTGGACAGATTTTCATCCGTTTTAATAGCCAACGAGTTCCAAAATTCTTGTGATGTTTTTCGATGAATCGATATGCCACTAATCGATTTCCTTCGCAAAGAATGCCGCTGCTTTTTTTAGAAAGTCGTTTTCTTTCTTTGTTTCTGCTAACTCCTGACGGAGTTTCCGATTCTCCTGCATTAATTCGTACTCGGATTTAGCGGCATCATTTGTTTGGCATTCTTCACGGTAAGCTCGAATCCAGTTTGAAACGGTAGCGTGACAGATTCCGTATTCGGCAGCAAGGCTTGAAATTGTGCGACCGTCTTGAATATGTAGTTTTACAACTTTTTCTTGGTTTCTTCTGTAATTGCTTGCATGACGTTCCCCTTTTCTAATAGATATTGTAATCCATTAGACACGAGTGTTACAAGTTCAGTATACCATTACAAGCCAACCAAAGCAGAGATTGAAGCTGTTCAACAAGAAGCCAAAGAAAGAGAACGCTTAGCTTGGGAAAGCGCAACCCCTTTGGGTGGAAATGCAGCAGATATCTATGGCTTAAATTTGGTCCTTAGTATTGGTGATATTTCAGAGAATCAGCCCGGTATCAGGCGAAAACAAACTTTGGAACACTTATACAGCGTTTATCCGAATGGCGAGGGACAAACTGCCGCACATGAAATACTGAATAGCTTAAGCGAAAATCTGAAAGCGGTTCGGGAACGCGCTGCAGCAGGCGAATCTCTTCGACTTTGGTACAGCAGGCAGCCCGATGAAATATGTGGGTTTTATTGGTTCCTAGAGCAATTAAATCAGTGGGAAGTGCAGAGCACGCAGATTTTCACAGTTAAACTTCCGGAATGGGAAGCAGATGATAAAGGCAATATCGTGCAACAAAGCAGTTGGGGTGAAGTGGCTTGCGATGAATGGTATCGGCATCTCGACTTACAAAAACCTATGTTGCCTGTATTTTACCAAATCTGTGCATCCCATTGGCGTGCACTTCAAAAAGAAAATGCTCCGCTGCGTGCAACTTTGAACGGGCAGTTGGTCAGTGCGCCTGAAACCCTTTATGATGACTTTATTATTCGTGAGATTGCAGCGGAAGGTGAAAACTTTCAAGAGGCAATGATTGTTGGCCGTACACTTGGAAAATACCAACTTGGTATTAGCGATTCTTGGGTTGCGCTCCGTATAGAAGAAATGATTCATGCAGGAAAATTGGAAGTTGTGACTCCTGCTTCAAAAGATATGCCGATTTACTACCGTGTATTAAAAAAGTGTGCCAATGAATAAAGACCGCGCTTTTTAATAAAATTCAAATTGTTTTTAAAAACTGCCATTCAGTTTGTTTATGACATGTCCAAGATTTAGCAATCCGATTACTTATAAAACAAGAAGAGGATAATTAAATGCTAATACATGTAGGTACACAGAAAATAGAAACTGACAGAATGATTTTAAGACCATTTCTGCATTCTGATGACGAGGCCAT
>JAUZPT010000466.1 GCA_030705745.1 Bacillota bacterium
CTCCGAAATTAAGTCAATAAGGAAAAATGCAAACCATTATTCAATCATTTTTGTACATAATTAAATTAGCATTTCCACTAAATTGAGAGAAGGTGATGACAAACTTGGTACCTACCTCCACCTTGCTAAAGACTTCAATTTTGCCCTTGTGCATTTCAACAAGTTTTTTTACAATTGATAAACCAAGACCGAACTCCCCGTATGGATTGCTTGATCTCGAAAGGTCAGCTTTATAAAACCTTAACCATATGGACTCAATTTCTTCCGGCTTCAGACCGATTCCGGTATCCTCGATTTCAAGAATGGCACTACTTCCATTTTTCCTGCCACGCAGATAGATTTTTCCGTTGGATGTAAATTGGATACTGTTTTTTGTAATATTGATTAAAATTTGAATGAGCCGATCGTAATCAGCATAAACCGTGAGTTCCTCCTCTACCTCCAATAGAATTTCATTCTCTTTTTCTGCTGCCTGGATTTCCAGCTGATCTTTAATGATTTCAAATACCTCTATCACTGGTATTACTTCTCGATTTAGTTCAATCTGGTTGGATCTGATTTTTTCATAATCCAAATTTTCATTTACGAGACGTATTAGCCGTTTTGTTTCTTTATCGATGAGCTCCATGCATCTTTCTTTTTCATTCTGAGGAATCATATCATTTTTAAGTCCGACAAGCAGTCCACTCATCGTCGTTAACGGCGTTTTTAATTCATGTGATACATCGGCAATGAATTGCCTTCTTCTATTTTCCAGCAACTCAATTTCTTCCTGTGCGGAATGAAGCTTACCCACCATGCCATTAAAATCCTTTGCTAGATCTCCAATTTCGTCAAGATTGGTAAATGGAATGTGGATATTATAATTTCCGTTGGATATTAAGGCCGTTGCATGGCGTATACGGTCAATTCGTTTTACATGGAAGGTCGATAAAAACCAGCTTAATAGAATAGTTACTCCAAGTGCAGAAATAACAGCATAAAAGAAAAAATGGTTAATTTGGTTGATTGTTTCATTTATCCCACTGATAGGAGAAACAAGAAGAACTCCACCTTCAAAAATCCCATTTGGAATATAGGGCAATGCTACTAATGTTACTTCCTGTCCAAATCTTTTTAAATCCCTCTTAACCATGATTCTGTTTCCGTTCTGAATTTGTGTCCATTCTTTATTTGTAAGTCTGACAAGAGGAGCAGAAGGTGTTTTATAGTTAACGACCTTGCTATTTGCATCAAACAGGAAAAAACGAATATTTCTCGCCTGTAAAATATTACTATAATGCTTTAAAAATAGCGGACTTACCTGAGCTGGATCGGAAATATCATTTAAAATTTGTTCGCCAAAGGAATTAAGCTCATCTACCTTATTTTGATAAATAAAATGTTCGACAAAGCTCGAAAATAAAAGCCATAGCAACAAAAAGGCTATTAACAATACGCTGAGATGACTCAATAGCAGCTGGTACAAATATTTAAACTTCATCGTTTACCACCGATTCATCGAATTTATAGCCAATTCCCCAAACTGTATGAATGAATGGTTGTTGAGTGCAGCCAATTTTCTTCCTTAATCTTTTCACATGTACGTCAACTGTACGTTCATCTCCATAAAATTGATATCCCCAAACTTTATCCAGGAGCTGTTCCCGTGAAAAAACCTGGCGTGGACTTTGAATGAAAAAGTAGAGTAAATCAAATTCCTTCGGCGTCAGATTGCGGATTTCATTGCCATTTAAGAATACCTCCCTCGATTCATTGCTAATTTTAAAGTATTCCGATTCCAAAAATGTATTTTCGTGCTTTTTTACATCCTGCTGAAAACGCCTTGAAACAGCCTTAATCCTTGCCAACAATGTTAAAGGGCTAAAGGGCTTTGTTACATAATCATCCGCTCCCATTTCCAGGCCTAAAACTTGATCCGAATCGCTGTCTTTGGCTGTTAATAGAATGATTGGAACATGGCTTGTTTCTCTAATCTTTTTGCAAAGGCTAATGCCATCCATACCCGGAAGCATCCAATCGATAATCAGCAAGTCCCATTCCTTCGCACGAAAACGATCATACCCCTGAAGACCATTATGGACAAATTCTCCTTTATATCCTTCCTTCATAAAAAACATTTCCAACATGGAGCATACACTTTCATTGTCTTCAATAACCAATATGTTCATATCAATACCCACCTTCTGTTAAATCAAAAAAAACGAATTATCCACTGAATTTTGTCTATATTTTATCATTAATCAAAAAAATAGGTGAAATAATCCGAAGTAGAAATGTTAAAAAATCTAGTATGTATATTAAACTAACAATTAATTTTATAAAATTAATAATTTTTTGAATTTTTTAATAAAAAGAGAAGGATTTAGCACCCCTCGATTGGAATATATAATTC
>JAUZPT010000467.1 GCA_030705745.1 Bacillota bacterium
GATAATATAAACGGAAAAACTTCCTTTATTTTTAAGGAAATATGGGTTTTTCCCAATTTAAACGGAATTTTACCGTTTATTTTTCAAACACAGTGAAATCAACATTCAGTTATAACAGAGCCTATTTTTAAGTCTTTGTTTTCCCTGAATAGAACCCTTGTTGTTTATAATTCCGTTTACTAAGAATGAAACTGAAGGATGATTTTGTTACAATGGATTACAATGACACTTAGTTGGAGGATTGATTAAATGAAAGATCCGATACAAAAAAATGATCAGCTTTTAAAAATGATCGCTACGGAATTGTCGATTTCGGACAAACAGATAAAAAGTGTGATTTCGTTGCTGGACGATGGCAACACTGTGCCATTTATCGCGCGTTATCGAAAAGAACAGACTGGTGCACTGGATGAAGTGCAAATCAGAAGCATTCAGGAGCGCTGGCAATACATACAAAACCTTGAGCAGCGAAAAGAAGAGGTTTTACGCTTAATAGAAGAGCAAGGAAAATTAACGGATGAACTGAGTGCAAACATCAGTCGTGCCCTTAAGCTTCAGGAACTTGAAGATTTATACCGCCCATTTAAGCAAAAAAGGCGCACGAAAGCGACGGTTGCAAAGGAAAAAGGTCTGGAGCCGTTGGCGCAATGGATGATCTTGGGTACTGGTGGAAGTGTAGAAGAAGAAGCGAAACAGTATTTATCCGAAGAAAAAGAAATTCTGTCAGTGGAAGATGCTATTGCAGGGGCAAAGGATATTATTGCCGAAATGGTTTCTGATGACGCGGAAAGCCGCAAGTGGATTCGCCGGGAAACGTTTAAATCCAGTGCAATGTCATCTACCGTCAAGGATGAAGAGAAAGACGAGAAAAAAATTTATGAAATGTACTATGAATATGAAGAAGCTGTCAGTAAAATTGTTCCCCATCGAATTCTTGCCTTGAATCGCGGTGAAAAGGAAGACATTTTACGAGTTAGTGTCAAAATGAACTCTGCTTCCATCCTTGCCTATCTCTCGAGGAAGTGGGTTAAAAATCAGCACTCTCCTTCTACGCCACTTGTCCTAGAAGCGATCGAAGATAGTTATAAGCGTTTAATTCAGCCTTCGATTGAAAGGGAAATTCGCGCTGAATTAACTGAAAAAGGCGAAGAACAAGCCATCCATATTTTTTCGGAAAATCTTCGAAACCTGCTTTTGCAGCCACCATTGAAAGGGAAAACGGTTTTAGGTGTCGACCCTGCCTACCGGACAGGCTGCAAGCTAGCCGCTATCGATGAAACGGGCAAGGTATTAAAAATAGATGTCATTTACCCGCATCCTCCTGCTTCCAAAACAAAGGAAGCAAAGGAGAAGTTTATTTCTATTCTTAAAGAATGTAAGGTTGAAATGGTTGCGATCGGAAACGGAACGGCATCCAGAGAAACGGAGCAATTTGTTGCTGATATCCTTAAAGAACAAGTAGAAGACATTTTTTACTTAATCGTTAATGAAGCTGGTGCGAGCGTGTATTCCGCATCCGATACAGCCCGAGAGGAATTTCCGCATTTTCAAGTAGAGGAGCGTAGTGCTGTCTCCATTGCCCGCCGCCTCCAGGATCCGCTTGCGGAGCTTGTAAAAATCGACCCGAAATCTGTAGGCGTTGGACAGTATCAGCATGATGTCTCGCAAAAAAGACTCTCTGAATCGCTTCACTTTGTTGTGGAAACGGCAGTAAACCATGTGGGAGTCAATGTGAATACCGCGTCAGCTTCTTTGCTTCAATATGTTGCTGGCCTGACAAAAACAGCAGCAAATAACATCGTGAAAAAACGTGAGGAAGAAGGCCGCTTTACGAACCGGACGCAATTGAAAAAGGTCCCTCGACTCGGAGCGAAAACATATGAACAGGCAATCGGATTTTTGCGGGTGTTGGACGGGAAAGACCCACTGGACCGGACTGGGATTCATCCAGAAAGTTATGGAGAAGTTAAAAAACTATTAACGAGCCTTGGCTTCACCGCCAGTAATCTCGGAACTGATGAATTAAAGGCCGCACTTGGCAAGCTGGATCTTCAGGCTACATCCGAGCAGCTATCGATCGGTGAATTAACGTTAAAGGATATTATTGATGCGCTTGTGAGACCGGAACGAGATCCCCGCGATGATCTTCCGAGGCCGCTTCTGAAAAAAGATGTCCTGAAGCTGGAGGATTTGAAAACAGGGATGGAATTGCAAGGAACAGTCAGGAATGTTGTCGATTTCGGGGCTTTTGTCGATATTGGCGTCAAGCAAGATGGGCTCGTCCATATTTCCAAGCTTAGAAGGCAATTTGTCAAACATCCTCTCGACATCGTGTCTGTCGGCGATGTTGTTACGGTTTGGGTAGATTCTGTCGATCGTAACAAA
>JAUZPT010000468.1 GCA_030705745.1 Bacillota bacterium
CGATTATGATATTTGGTGATCGGTTACGTTGCGTTCGACCAATCTTGCACCTTTTACAGAAGCATAATTTCCTGAAATCGAAAAGAATACTCCCGATGCAAGAATTTGCTGCATTTTCTGTTTTACAAGTATTTCGTCAATCGGTTCCTTCGGATTATCAAGCACAATTTTTGCAGCCTTCCCTGTATCCGTCACAAACTGCAATTCCAATGTTTTCGCCATTTTTTTCACCTCCTCATTGCGATCTGTTTAAACTAGAAATCTCTGTTACCCGATAATTTCATTGCTGTCATTTCTTTCGATGGAATTAAGAGGGTCATTGCAAAGAGAAGCCAATGCCTGTGCCGCCTGATGCAATTGATCTGTTGTTGCGTCTTTTTTGACGTTTGTAAACGTCTTTGCTTTAAAAACCGGCTTTCCTTTTTCGTCCATCCCTTTTTCAAAAACCAATCGAAGAACCGTCTTCGCCAAAACTGCTTGAGCCATTTTCCTCCACCTCCTTTCACCTTCTATATATAGAAAATAGAGATAAAAGGGCAGGTGAAAACGAAATAATTACCATTTTTCCATTTTGTCTGTAAGAACAGAAAAAAACACCGAATTCACATACATTCGGTGTTTTCTATTTATAACATTATGGTAATAATAGAATCTTTCCGGTACTTTTCCGGCTTTCCAGATAAATGTGTGCCTCAGCCCCATCTTTTAATGAAAAGACTGTTGGATTTTCCACTTTGATCAAGCCTTCAGACACCCATTTGAACAATTGATTCGAACGTTTCACTCGCTGTTCATGTGAAGTCAGTACATTCCAAAGATCTCCGCCGGTCAACGTTTTCGACGTATCCATCAGCATACGCGGATCAATTGGCTCTGGATCTCCGCCTGCCATGCCATAAAAAACAACAGTTCCTCCAATTTTTGTTGCGTTAAAACTGTCACTTATTGTCGAGCCTACTGACTCATATACGACATTCACACCTAATCCATCCGTATCATGCAAAACGCGTTCAACCCAGTTACTACTGTATAAATAAACCCTATCTGCTCCGGCACGCCTTGCCGCTTCCGCTTTTTCTTCAGATGACGTCAATCCGATTACGCGCGCTCCAAGCAATTTGGCCATTTGAACAAGTAATTGGCCAACACCCCCTGCTGAAGCATGAACGAGCACAGCATCACCTTCCTTGACGGAGTAACTGTCACTCGTCAAGTATTGTGCAGTTAACCCCTGCAACATTAATGAAGCTGCTGTCTCAAAAGAAATCGCTTCCGGTAAGGGAATGGCCTTATCTGCAGGTACGGCAACCAACTCTGCATTGGCATGCGGAACATCTGCAAAGGCAATTCGATCACCCTGTTTGACCGAATGTACGTCACTGCCAACTTCTTCGACGACCCCCGCGCCTTCGTATCCTAAAATATATGGAGGATTCCCTGCTAAATGGTAGTTGCCCTTCCTTCTATATATATCAGCATAATTCAGTCCAATCGCCTTCATTCTGACAAGTACTTGCGAAGGTCCAATAACAGGCGCTTCCAATTCTTTATATTCAAGAACGTTCGCATCACCAAACCGTTCAAATACCAATGCTTTCATAACATACACCATCTTTTCATAGTCTTTTTCCTCCCTACTTTAAAACACATTCACGGGAGAAGCAACTAATTAAGTTTCCTTCTATCAATCAATAGTGAAGAACATCTCCTATCAACCTATCATTTTTCCGAAAAAATTTATAGCAACGTAAAATTAAGCTTTTTACCTTCAATTACATGTCCAAGCTTAACTGATATTCTTGCATAAAATGATTAGAATACAACAAAAGGAGGTGGTAAATATGGATTTGCTTCAATATATGAACAAAAATTATTATCTATTAGTGCCGGCCCTTTGGGTAATTGGTTTCGCTTTAAAGCAAACCCCGCATGTTCCAGATTGGTCAATCATCTGGATTTTAATTCTCGCTGCTCTTTCCCTGGCCACATTCGCATTCGGAATAAATTATGAAGCAATCCTAAATGGAATTATCGCAAGTGGGATTGCTGTTTTAGGCCATCAGTACTTCATTCAAAAAATCATCATCAAAAAAACTGACAAGAAGAAACAAAGGCCAAAGAAAGACAATGATCTTAAAAAGTAATTGTTAAATGAAATTTAACCGGTCTTAGTGCTGGTTTCTTTTTTTCATTTCTTGCAGAATTCAAAGCTGACATCCCATTACCTCATGATGCTTAGCAGATATTCTCTTTTAAATTGCCATTTTAACAAGATGATAGAATGGGACTTATCAAATTATGAATTAAAGCTTTTCCCATTATCTTTGAAAAAATATTTATTCTTGGTCTTCATTTTTTTATAAAATCTATACCCTTTTCTTAC
>JAUZPT010000469.1 GCA_030705745.1 Bacillota bacterium
ATCAAAGAAATGTGATTTATTCATATCAAAAGCAAGTTCCAATTTATCGCCTGGCTTGATGTCTGTGCGGGAGTCGATGCGCGCAACGAAATCCTGGCCGCCAATGCTGGAGTAGATCATTGTTTCAGCACCTGTTAATTCCGAAACATCGATTGTTGCATTGATTTTGGATCCTGCAGAAGCATCGATGAAAATCGGTTCATCATGAATGTCTTCAGGACGCACACCCAAAATAATTTCCTTACCAACATAGCCTTGTTCACGCAAATATTTCATCTTTCCTTCAGGTACCGAAAGGGAAGCACCGCCAATTGTAAATATGCCGTCTTCCAGTTTGCCAGGGAAGAAGTTCATAGCAGGTGATCCGATAAAGCCTCCAACGAAAACATTCTCCGGCTTTTCGTATACTTCTTTTGGAGCTCCAACTTGTTGAATGATACCATCTTTCATGACAACTAGTCGTGTAGCCATTGTCATTGCTTCCGTCTGATCATGCGTAACATAAATCGTTGTCGTCTGAAGACGGCGGTGCAATTTAGCAATTTCCGCACGCATGGCAACACGCAATTTTGCATCCAAGTTTGAAAGAGGCTCGTCCATTAAGAAAACCTTTGCGTCACGAACAATTGCACGGCCAAGGGCAACACGTTGGCGTTGGCCACCAGACAGAGCTTTTGGCTTACGATCCAAATATGCCTCTAATCCAAGGATTTTCGCAGCTTCCTGAACGCGGCGGTCAATTTCAGTTTTTGCGAACTTGCGAAGCTTCAAACCAAATGACATATTATCATAAACGCTCATATGAGGATAAAGGGCATAGTTTTGGAATACCATCGCGATGTCGCGGTCCTTTGGTGCTACATCGTTCACTCTTTTGCCATCGATAAAAAAGTCACCTTTTGAAATTTCTTCAAGACCTGCGATCATCCGAAGTGTAGTCGATTTTCCACAGCCAGACGGGCCAACGAAAACGATAAATTCTTTGTCTTGAATATGCAAATTAAAGTCCTCAACTGCCGTGACTTTATTATCATAAATTTTAAAAATATGGTCTAATTTTAATTCAGCCATTATTAATGCCCTCCTAAGGTTTTCTTTACTTATTTGTAGTGTAACGTATTCAGGGGACAAACATAATAGGCAGTGTGCACAAAAATGTAAGGGCTTTAATTAGGCATGCTGTATAGGATTGTTCGACAGGAAAAATACCTGGCAGGCCAAAAAGACGGTGAAAGCTCCTGCAAAATCTTTTAACTGAATTCCTGTTTTATCACTAAATTTGTCTAGCCTGTACTGAAGTGTATTTCGATGGATATACAACTTTTTAGCCGTTAAACTGGCATTTAAATTATTCTCTAGAAAAACCATGATAGTTGAGAACATTTCAGGATCTTCACGCAAAACATCCGAAATGGTATCCATTAGCAATTTTTTTAGGTCCTCAGGTAAAAAGAAAGCCAAATATAAAGGAAAAACACGTTCAAAAGTAAAAATGAAGGTTCTGCTTTGGATACTGCGTCCGAAATCAAAGTATTTCTTTTCGCTATGGAACTGATTACGAATATCGTCCGTAACTTCATGATATTTTCCTAAAAAGAAAAATGCCTTTATATAAAAATCGCTTTCCAGGGTTTCAGCTAGGGCGATAAATTCTTTTTCGTTCATGGAAGAATGATTTTTATCTTCAACAATTACTCCTGAAGTCGCACTTTCCCAAATAATCGTGATATCATCAGAAAAGAAGCCTTTTAAAGCAAATTCCAGTTCTGTTTTTTCAAACGATTTCCCTTCTATTTGAAACTGGATAAAACGAAGGGGAGATTCAGAAACAGGGAAAGCAAGTTGCCTGTTTAAAAAAAGAAAATCATACCATTTCTGTCCGGATGATGTCATACTATCTAATGGCAGATCTTCCACTAAAGTATAAAAAGTTTTTAAGATCGAAATTTCTTTTTCGCTTAGCTCTTTTTTTTCGATTGCCAGCCAGTCTTTTTGATTTTCATCGAAAAAAAGATGAAAATTGTGGAGAGGAAAGGCGGGTTTATTGGGAGAGAAGATTGCGTTGGGGTATAATGATACTAATTTATTTAGCATTGCATAATTCCTCTTCATCAAAAGTTTTTATTATTTCCTTTTTTTATCCGCATTTGTATGTGTAAATCGTAAAACAAAAGCGGTACACTTTATTATAGCAGTTGGAACACGTCAAAAAAAATATAAGCATTGATTCACCCTTATCCAATTATTTGCAGAAGGAAATATTAGTCTTTTTTCTGAAAGGGGTTGATTGTGTGAAAGAGGTGGAACAAATGGAGTATTCGCAGGAAATGAAAAATCGCCTGAAACGCATAGAAGGCCAGGTTCGTGGGGTAATACGGAT
>JAUZPT010000047.1 GCA_030705745.1 Bacillota bacterium
ACTGGTCAAGCAAATAAGCCGTTGCCATCGTGAGTGTAACCGGACAATAAAAGCCAGGCTCCGTTTGTGACAGCAAATATCCCTGAGCATACGAGTATAAATAACCGCCTTTCTTTCCCAACTCAGGAATTTCTTTATGTATATAGCCGACAATGCCAGTGTTATACGTTTCCTCAACGGTTCTCCGGTACCAGTCATTCACCCATACACTTGAAACATCCACTCCGTACGCAACGAATTTAATTAAGCGTGGCTGTCCTTCCCGGTCCGTGAACCGTGCGCGCTCGTCGATTTCATTTGCACACTTCTCACCGAACAATGTCAGTTCCTTGTCGGCATACAAGAAAACATCCGGCTCCAATACCTCTTTTAATAAGGCTTGAAAAACGGGATCTTCTTTGTAAAAATTCATATATCACCACTCCATTCCAAATAGTACTGACGGAAATTAATTTCTGAATAATCAATAAATTTATTATATCATGCACCACTGCGGTTATACTATAAATAACAGAAACAAAAGGAGCAATTAAATGGAAAAGAAACAGGCATTATCAATCATTAACATCATAGACTCATGGAGTCATTCCGGGTCACCCCATTATGAATCGAGCAGGCTTGCTGATCGCAATGGCTCATTGCACGACTTCCATCAATGGGCAAACAGAAAGCCTTTGCTCGCTGGATACGAGGTGACAAAACCTGAAGGTGACGGGTACTTTTTATTGTTTATCGACTGGCACCGAAACAATAACTTTTATTTAGTCATTTATGCGCATAACAAATCCACCACCTATGCCGAACTTCAAAAAACGGTGGAAGTGGAGGGACTGCAATACATAGCATGGAAATACAATCCGTTAAAACGTGATGGAAAAAACGATCAACGAAAGATGTATTTTAAGCAAGCGTTTGGATCTTTATTTGTAAACATCCAGCTTCCAACCACCACATCGGAAGTGGATGCCTTTTTCGGGCAGCTGTTCAAGCTTTGCAGCAATAGACTAAAAGCCGATCGAATCGTTGAAGTGTTTGATTTTGAGTGAAAAGGGTTACGGGGGAATATTAAAATCGCAACGGGATAACCGACGTTTTGATTTGTGTTCCTTCGGTCGATTCCGTGTCGTATCCAAGGGAGTTCAAAAACGTATCAAGCCCAAGGAAGGCATTGTCCATTTTGTTCGTCGGGCCAATCCAGATTTCCTTAAGCGGGAGTTTCGTCTTATCCCCTGTTATTTCTTTGAAATTCAACTCGATAAAGGGCATAATAACCCCCTTGGACGTTCTAAATTTAACATCGGTTTTCCGTGCTTCAGGAAATGCTTCAGGAAAAAAGGCAATTCGATATTCCTCCTCCTGTTTAAACGAAGGATGCTTAAAAAAGTAGCTGTAAATCAGGATTCTAAACATGAACTTGTCAGTAATGATGTCTAAATCTTCTTCCGAACGATCCGAAATCGACTCCCAAATATGAAAGTATTTCAGGAATTCTTCACGGATGATTTCTTCCTGAATATCTTCATCATAGATGACAAAACCGCTTATAAAAGCATCCCGGTAACGGTATTCGAGAATTTGATGAAGATGTTCAGAGTCCAAACCAATGTTGTAGCCATCAAACTGCGAGTAGGAAGACCAATTCGTAATCAAATCAGAAACGTCTGTCAACGACAAAACATAACATTTACTTCGATGATGCATATTAAAATAAATGCCTTCCAAATTTCTGAAAATCGATTGCTTAAAAGGAAAGCGTGAATCCTCCTCGCATATTTGACTCGTGACGTTTTCAATCACTGTTTTAATATATTTTAATTCAGATGTATCATTCAAAAATTCACTTCTAGTTCCCCAAAAAATGCCCGTGTCAATAATCGCATACAATGCCAATAGATTGGTATAGTGATAAAGTATACCGTTCGTCTTCATTTTGATTTTGTACTCCCGTTCAAGACTTTCCTCCAACGTGTTAATCAAGTACATTCCTTTGTTTTCATTGTCATAAAAGCCGGTACCCACTTCACATTCCTCCCTAACGATCTTTCATAAAAATTTTCAGACAAATTTATTTTCATGTGAGAAAAACTAACATATAATGTTAAAAACATTTATTTTGATTTTTAATGAGAGGTGAAAACATGAGCGATCCTTTTTCCTATAAAAATAAAAAAGTAATTAGCATCGGTGTGATGAAGGAGCTTACCGGCCTTTCCGAAAGGCAAATCCGTTATTACGAAGAACGAAAGCTTATTTTCCCTGAAAGATCTGCGGGCGGAAGCCGTAAATTTTCCTTTTCTGATGTTGAGCTGTTAATGGATATAGCCAATAAAATTGAAGACGGTGTGCAAACGTACGAAATTCGACAAGAAATGATTCGTAAACAAAAGGAACAAAATGAACAGGTCGTTCGCCAGAAAATGATCCAAGGACAAATTAATGCTCAATTTGGCATTCGCAAGTAACTCCTCCTTCATTTTATTATTGAGGAGAATAGAAAGAACAAAAACCATGTCAGATTTTCTGACTCATTAGTAGAATCTCCTTTCTTTCCATGGCAAGATGACAATTAATACTTTTAAAAATTGCGATGTGAAGGAGAGAAACGATGGATACTGCATATTTACTAAATAGCCTTTGGGTATTAATCAGCGCTGTGCTCGTTATTCTGATGATTGGTGGATTCATACTTCTCGAAACAGGTTCAACCCGAATGAAAAATGCGGGCCATATTGCTGGCAAGACGATTCTCACCTTCAGCATCTCCTCGATTGTCTTCTGGGCAGCCGGATATGGCTTAATTTTCGGAAAAGGAAATGCCTTGATCGGATTCACGGACTTCCTTTATTCAGGTTACGATATTGCAGGAGTAAAACTATCAGGCTCGGTATTTTTCTTATTTCAGCTCGCATTTGCTGGAATATCGTTAACGGTAGCGTTCGGTGGCTTTGCCGAACGAGCGAAACTAGTTTCTTACCTCGTCTTTTCTGTTTTGTTTTCGGTTTTTGTTTATCCACCAATCGCACACTGGATTTGGGGCGGGGGTTGGCTTTCAAAACTTGGAGAACAAGATTTTGCCGGCTCTACCGTAGTACATTTAACCGGGGCGATGGGTGCATTGGCAGCTACGATTCTATTAAAACCAAGGATTGGAAAATTCAACAAAGATGGTTCTGCTAATAATTTGGAAGGCCATAATCAAGTTTTTACCGCCTTAAGCGTATTGCTTTTGTGGGTCGGATGGTTCGGTTTTAATGCAGGAAGCACGCTTTCTGTGGATGGCGCATTTTTCGGCTATGTGGCTCTGAATACAAATCTTGCAGCGGCAGCAGGCACAGTCGCTTCCCTGATTATCTCTTGGATGGCTTTGGGCAAGGTGGATGTTCCGATGATGTTGAACGGTGCATTAGCTGGACTTGTCGCCATCACTGCCTCTTGCGCATATGTAGATACATGGGCAGCGGTGGTCATCGGTTTTATAGCGGGAATACTTGTATTTTACAGCATACGGTTCTTTGAGAGCAAAGGAATTGATGACCCGATTTTCGCCCTATCCGTTCACGGTGCCGCAGGTGTTTGGGGAACATTGTCCACCGGATTTTTCGCGACAAAAAAGCTTGCAGCCATCGGAAAACCCGGTTTATTTTATGGCGGCGGCTTAGAACAGCTCGGAGTTCAGACTATAGGTGTGCTTGCGTGCGCTGTTTACGCATTTATCGTTTCGTACATTTTCTTATCGATCATGAAGCATTTCCTTAATGGATTGCGAGTGACGGAAGAAGAAGAAATTATCGGTCTTGATATGAGCGAGCACGGAAGCTACGGATATCCCGAATTGCTTAAAAACGAAAGAAAATTTCAAGTAAAATAATTCCGGAAAGTTTGCTAGATGATCCTAACCTAAGGAGGGTGCAAGCGAAATGGTTTACTGCACCTATAAAGAAATAAGAATGTATCGGGATACCCACATTTCCAGCGTTTCACACGATCATTTTGAGCTTAACCGATTTCACGATGAATTGATGCGGCACGTTGTGGAGCTTGCCATTAGCCGAACGGCTGAAAAATTAGGGCCCACTCCCTGCCCTTTTTCTTTTTTTGTCATGGGAAGTGCCGGCCGCATGGAGCAGGCGATTTGGAGCGATCAGGACAACGGAATTATTTTTCAAAACAAAAACATCGAAACAAAAACATATTTCATTCAATTAGGACAGGAAATTACAAATGGACTTTTTGAAGTAGGGTACACCTATTGTGATGGAGGTGTCATGGCAAGCAATGACCAGTGGTGCAAATCTCTATCGGAATGGGAAGAACAAATCTCGGAATGGATTGAAGAATCATCATGGGAAACCATCCGCAACCTTTTAATTCTGATAGACGGACGCCATCTGTATGGAGAGAATCAGTTTATCACTAATGTAAAAAAAGCTGCATACCGTTCTATTCATCAAGAACATTTGCTTGCACGCATGCTCGATAATACGATGCTTTTAAAAAAGGGAGTCGGTTTGTTGGGGCAGTTTTTAACCGAGACACACGGTCCTCATTCCACCTTACTCAATATAAAGGAACGAGCCCTTTATCCTTATGTAAACGCGCTCCGTCTCTTGGCCGTTAAAGAAAAAATTGAAGAAACTTCTTCTCTTGCCCGAATTCAAAAGCTACCTGCAGAAGTGATGAATTCTCATGAACGCGAAGTATATGAAAAACAATTCTTGCAACTATTATACTACCGTATAACCTACGGTGACCATTCAAACTATGAATCCGGCCATTATCTTGTTGTAAGCCGATTGTCTCGTCAGGAAAAAAAAGAGATGAAAAGCATTATTCGAAATGGTCCACATCTGTATCAATTTGTTCGAAAACTCATCGAAAGGGACGTTTGACATGGGAATGCATGAAATGATTCATTTTTTCAGGCAAATGTCCGGAAAGCTAGATTCGGCCCTATATGCCGGTATTCAAGGTCAAACAGATCCCCGTTCCATCTCCTTTATGCGGCAGCTTCAGAAAGACTTGAAGAAAAAAAACAGTCTTGATGTAACGCTGGAACAATTGGAGGTAGTCGTTTTTGATCTTGAAACCACTGGATTTTCCCCGGAAACTGGTGATCGTCCCATTTCGATAGGGGCCATTAAAATGACGGGAAGCCAAGTGGAAGCAGAACAGACTTTTTATTCTCTTATAAATTCAAAAACGCCGATTCCCCCTTCAATTTCCGAACTGACGAACATTCGTGATGAAGACTTACTTAAAGCACCTGATGCTAAGGAGGTACTGTTGCAGTTTTATAAATTCATTGGCAGCCGCATCCTTATTGCCCATCATGCCATACACGAAAAATCGTTTATGCAAAAGCTGAACCGTGACTATTTACGAATCGGTTTCGATCATCGAATCATTGATACTTCTTTTTTAATCCGACTTTCTGATCCTCATTTCAAACCGCAGTCTTTGGAGGATATATGCTCTCAATGTGGAATAGCCGTTTCAGGCCGGCACCATGCACTCAGCGATGCAAAAATGACGGCAATGCTTTGGAGCCATTATCTGAAAAAAGCACAAGGGTTAGGATTTAGCACTCTAAGAGACGTGTACGAACATTTAGCCAGACTTTGATTCTGGCTTTTTTTTGGCATAAAATTAGAGTTCTAGAAATATATATCAAGCCACGAACGAAGAAAAGCTTTACATTCCTTCCATGGTGGAATAATGATGGGAATAGGCTTTTCTTTTAAAATGAGGTGAACGGTATGCTCTATCTTGAAAAAAGACATGACCCACGTAAAAATTCCAAACTAATTGAAGAGATTACAGGGCGAAAACTTAATACAGCTGAAGCGATTCGCGAAACGGAGCTGCTTCTTCAAAACAACTCATGTTCGGTCCCACCTTTTCATGATTTTGAAGGAACTCAAGGCCTTTCTATTTTGAAAAAATTGAAGACTTCCTTTCTACGATTTTTGCTGACAGAACCTGCCCGTCCTACAGAAAATTCCGCTCCAACACTGGTAGATGAATTGGGAAATGCTTTTCCGGAGTGGAAAGAACTGTTGGATAAAGAGTACAATCATCTTCAAAATACAATTACTCGAGAAGTAAATGTGGAGAATTTTGGGGCGGTAGGCGATGGAATCACAGACTGCACGGAGGCGTTTAAAAAGGCAATCGGCAACGGAAAAGTCATCGTTAGGATTCCTGCAGGTATTTTTGTCACAAAAGGAATTACCCTTCCTTCCATGACGCGTCTCGTTGGTTCAGGCAAAGGTGTTACCACGATTAAATTGCACAAGCAAGCTTCAAAAGGGACTAGGCTGATTACCAATAGGAACCATTGGAAAGGAAACAGCCATATCTCAGTTGCGGAATTGAGTCTGGATTGGAATGTGGAACGGCTTGGCGATGCAAAAAAAACTTGCACATGGGGAAATCACTCCAGCTGCCTCACATTTGCGAATGTTACCTTCGGTTGGGTGAAGAATGTGGAAGCCATTAATCCCGGCCTTCATGGATTCGATATTTCCTCCACTTTGTACAATTATACAGGTGACGGCTACCGGGCACGCGGAGGAAGCGAGTATATCTGGCTTGATCAGTTAAACGGACATGGCTTTGGAGACGATGGCATAACGACCCATCATAGCAAAAACATTCTGATCTCCAATTCCCATATGTGCGATCCAAGCGGCCGGGCACATGCAAAAGGTTTTTCCAATTCGAATGGAATTGAAGTCGATGATGGCTCTCAGCATATTTGGCTCCTCAACAATTCGACAGCTAGATGCTTCGGAGGCGTTGAAATAAAGGCACACGGCAATTCATCTGCAGCCAACCATGTCCAAATAATCGGCCATCTTTCGGTCAATGATAATCGTTCCTATAATTTCCGCCATATTGGGCATCACCAAATCACAGACCCGGAGTCGAGGACCGCTTTTCAAATAATGGCGACCAATATTGTCGCATTAGCTCCCGTTTTTACCGATCTATACGAGGGCTCAACTCCTCGTGGAATGGTCATATCCGCTTATAAAAATGTAGCAGTAAACTATTTCACCTTGATTGGCGATCCTATTTATGATTATGCCAATAATCCAGTAATCGCCATACAATACCGTGCCCGAAATGTCAGCTTAAAGCACATCACAATCCGCCACTTTAAAAAAGCTGGAGTCGATATCAACGTATTCGGTGGTGCCAACCATGCGGACAATATCGCCATCAGCTCTGTCAACGTCCAGAATTCTGCTCCGCGAGCGATCCAAATCGGCTCGGGCATCAACAATGCCTCGGTTGATCAACTCCACGCCGTTGGAAGAAACGGAAAGTATGCTTTGAAAGCCGAACCCTCAAGTACAATCGTTTCAAATGTCCAGTCAGAAGGCTACAAAATACAGATTTCTCTTGGTGGGAAAGAAAGCCGGGAATTTAGCTGATTTTCATCCTTATTAGATGCAAGATAGATAGAAATTGAGAAATAATGCGTTTTCATTTCAATGTTCCGGAAAAAAACCAGAGCGACTTTACGCTCTGGTTTTTCACTTGTTCCCATTCTCTTTTCACACACACGAGAACCATCCCGGTGTATTTACGCTTGCCTGCCATAAAGGATTTAGAACGATGAGGCGTTCCAGATCTGACTGTGAGAGACATTTATAATTTTTTTGCAATTTCATAGCGCTCAACGCGAGGAGCTTCGAGCAAAAGCCCTTTGGACATACTTCCAAAAGTAAGATAGTGTGGAGTGCCACCGTGGAAGCGAACGGCATCAAGATCCTTCCACTCTTCGACCATCACAAACGCATTCGACTCTTTTGTATCTTCATAAAGATGGTAGCTAATGTTTCCTTCCTCCGCCTTTGAACCTTCCATTACTAAATTTGCAGCTTCCAGAAACTCATCCCGTTTCTCCGGGTTTACTTTAATAAAAGCATGAATCACTATCATCTTAATCCCTCCAATTTTTACGGCCATTGATTATTGTCCACAAAAGCCGTGCGTTTCTATGTATTACACGATAATCCAATCACATTTTTTTACAATTTTTCTGCCTTGTAGATTTTTTATAAAAGGCTTCGTTAAACGATGATGCAGATTTTTATCGCAATAAACAATCTTGAAATTAAAAAGAAATCATCGCACCACGTTCGTCAAACACTGATGTTGGATTCCATGCTACCTCCCAAAGATTATTCTCTGGGTCAGAAAAATACGCTGTCCTGCCACCCCAGAAAGCATCACTTGGTTCTCTTAAGATCTTCCCGCCAAGCTCTTTAATTTTTCCAATCGTAGTGTCCACTTGTTCTGGTTTATCAACATTAATAGCAAAAGTTACGCCGCGAAATGTATCTGCTGATTGGTTGAATGTAACCCCAGCATCTTTTGCTAACTCCTCAATAGGAAAAATGGATAAAATAACACCTGCTGTTTTAAAAGCAGAATAATTATCAGAACTTATCTCTGTTTCTTCCCATCCTAAGCTCTTATAAAATTTACGAAGCAATGGTAAATTAAAAGCACCTATTGTTATTAAACTTACTCTTTGTGGAACCATTTTTAATTCCCCCTCATATTTAAAATTCACTCTATCCTTTCCCTATGCAAATATCTTTTTCCTTCTTCAATTATTCGACACGTTCGTTAAATTAGAAATCCAACACTATTTTCAAACAGATTTTTATAAAAAAAAGAATCAGCACTCATTGCACCAATTCGCCATACGTATTAATAATTTCGTTATTGTTTCCAAATGTGCAACAGCAATAAGTTCGTCAGGGCAATGAATGTATATAAACCAGCAAGCGCAGACTGCTTTGTTAAAAATAAAGCTCCAGCCGCCGCACCGATTATGAAAAGCTCTAACAGTAGGCGCAAAAATCCCTTCAGTGGATACGGTGCACCTGGTGAACCAAAGGTCCCCCAGATGAAAGCCGCCAGGAGAGGGGTGCCAATACCTAAAAGCCATTTAACAAATGATCCATTACCTGTATAAAACCCCCAATATCCCAAGGCTGCTAGGCCAACCAACTCCAATAAAAACCTGAGCCCAATATTAGCTGCTTGTAACAATGCCAAAAACAACACCATCCTTTTTAAGTATTCATTTCTTTAATTCCAGCGAGAAAAGCTTTTATGATAAGTTCCAAACTTTTATCTGTGTTAAGGGCAAGCCCAAAACCTCTATTTTGTTCGAGTGTTGAAAATCCGTGCAAAATGCTGCGAAGACCTCGGACGGCGTGAAGAGATGCTTCTTCTGACAAACTGTATGACTGTAAAACACTCAATGCCAGATCTACAATTTTTTTGCCTGCAAGCTGGACTTCATGATCGGCCGGATCCGGTGCAGCGAGGGTAGCTTCATAAAGGCCTGGGTGCTTTCGGGCAAACAATACATATGCCTTGCTCAGTTCCATTATGTCTTGATCGCCTGACTCACTACCCATACAATCGGCCAAGGCAGCATAAAGATTTTCAATTCCATAAATCGCCATCAGCTTCCGTAAATGTGGCAGGCCATCAAAGTGGTTATATAACGATGGCGGACGAATGGACAGTTTTTTCGCAAGGGTCGCCAACGTTACTTCATGAAGTCCGGCTTCATCGGCAATGTCTGTTGCCGCTAGCAAAATTTCGTTCATATTTAGTGCTATTTTGGGTCTTGGTGACATTTCAGGTTGCTCCTCTAGTTCAATTTACTTTCGAATCGCTCAATTGTTTTCTGCATTTCCTTTGCAGGTTTTTTCACGATTTCTCCATGCCCGACTGCAAGCACGGACGGATTCAATTCCATCAGTTTTTTTGCGCTTATTAACGCGGTTTCCTTATGCCACGTTCCTAGTGCAGGAAATGGAAACCAAAATCTAATATCCCCGGCAACCGCCAATCCGCCTCTCGTTTGAAACGCATCACCGGCAATCAGTGCATTTGTCCGCACATCCAAAAATGACATCGAGCCGGGTGTATGGCCTGGTGTTGCAATTGCCAATAATGATCCTATCCGATCTCCATCTTTTAGAAGGACATTAGGCCTCGTCTTTAATTTTTTGGGGACGCCGCCTTTGATTGATACATTTGGCTCATCGCTAGCAATTGACATGTCTCCGTCCATTATTCTCGCATCTCGTACCGATATATGAACGATTGCATTGGGAAACGCTTCCTTGACGGAATCCAGGGCACCCACATGATCTTCATGCGCATGGGTTAGAATAATTTTTGAGATCGATTTTCCAATTGTTTTTGCAGCTTTAAGAATACCTTTCGCACTAAATGGCATCGCCGCATCAATCAGTGTTAATCCATCTTCTTCTTCGACGAAATAACAATTGACAGGAAAGAAACGTGGCATCGAGGTTAACTGATACAATTTTTCCTCATGAATCATTCTCATATTATCCAACTCCCTAAAACTAATGTCGTTAGTTTTATTTTAACTAATATCATTAGTTAAATCAAGAACTATCTTCAAAATAAATTTAACTATTTTCATTGTCGAAAAAAATTTCACACTATTTTCCATCTGCAACCCAATTATGTTATAATCCCTTTAATTTGGTTTTTCCGTACGAATAGTATCACTTTCGTAATGTCAAAGTCTTTTTTAAAAATTAACTGAATTATATGTTAATTGCACTACAAACATTACATAATAAAATCCTTCTCAGATCAGAACAGGAGCTTCAATTCATGAGAAAAAAAAGACTGTTATTCTTTTTTCTGCTTACAAGCATCATTTGGATTACAGGAACAAATTACCTGCTTAATCAATTTACCCCTTCTCCCTTACTCCATTTTATTGGACATGCAAAAGAGATGTTGTACGTTGTAATTACAGGATGGTTTTTTTACGTTTCATTAAAAAAAACAGAAGAAAGAAATGTTGCCAAAATTCAGGAAGAGCGCCTCTCCACTCTCATAAACTCAATGGTCGACTTTGTTAATTTCAAAGATGGGGAAGGACGATGGATTGAATCAAATAATTTCGGCCTTAAATTGTTCCAGCTTGAAAACGTCGATTATCGTGGAAAAACAGACGCTGAATTGGCAGAGTATACACAGTTTTACGCTGATGCTCTCCGCTATTGCGAAGCATCTGACGAAGAAACGTGGAACAACGGGACGATTACAAGAGTTGAAGAAACCATTCCATTACCAAATGGGGATGTAAAAACGTTTGACACAATCAAAGTGCCCCTTTACCACTCCAACCATAGCCGAAAGGGACTAGTCATAATCGGAAGGGATATAACCGAGCGAAAACAAATAGAAAAACTTCTCGAAGAAAGCCGTCAGCAGTATAAATCACTGTTTGAATTTAGCCCGGATATGGTTTATATGATGAATATGGATGGTATAATCACCAATTTAAACCCGCAATTTAAAACCATTACAGGTTATGATGTAGATACATATATCGGGAAAAATGTAAAAGATGTTTTGCCTCACCTTTATCGCGAATCAACTCTAAGCTATTTTTCAACCGTCCTGGCTGAAAAAAAACCACAAATTTATGAAGTGCAAATGGAACATAAAAACGGCAATAACATAATATTAGAATGCACTGCCCTTCCTATCGTCGTTAACGGTGAAATTGCAGGTATTATTGGCTATGGAAAGGATATCTCCCAATTGCGCCAGGCGGAGGAAAATTTAAGAAGGACGGAAAAATTGTCGGTAGTGGGTGAACTTTCCGCAAGTGTTGCCCATGAAATCAGGAATCCACTTACTTCTTTAATTGGCTTTGTCCAGCTTTTGCTTATGGAAGACAGCAAGCATCATTTTTACTATCAAATCATGCTCGATGAATTAAATCGCATTAACCATATCGTCGGGGAGCTCTTGCTTTTGGCAAAACCGCAGCAGATTAAATACACAACAGCAAATCTGCAGACGATCCTTCATGATGTTATTTCTTTACTGTCTACTGAAGCAAGTTTGCATAATGTTCAAATTGATTTTATTACAGAGAAAAAAGCAATGCCCATTGAATGTGAACCAAATCAGTTGAAGCAGTTATTTATCAATATTATTAAAAATGCCATTGAAGCATCGTCAAGCGGCAGCTCCGTTTCGATTTCTCTTGAAAGCTCAGCACAGGATATTGTTTCCATCACCATCACCGATCACGGATGTGGAATATCAAAAGAACGCTTGGAGAAAATCGGTGAACCATTTTATTCTTCCAAGGAAAAAGGAACAGGACTGGGGTTAACCGTAAGTTCCAAAATCGTTGCTCAGCATCACGGCACGATTCAATTTAAGAGTGAAATCAACCAAGGTACTGAAGTGTATATTGAATTGCCTATTAAAAATGGAAATAGTGAAAAACACAATTCTTCAATGATGGAGCAATAAACAGTCTTAATAACATAAAAAAACCTTTCAAAAGGAGAATCATGTCTTCTTTTCGAAAGGTTTTTTTCGTCTAACG
>JAUZPT010000470.1 GCA_030705745.1 Bacillota bacterium
CAAGCATTTGCCCAGTCAATTACAGCTGTAATCGATTTCCCATTCGTTAATACATTCATCGGATGATAATCAAGATGCAGAAGTCCCCTTCTTTGTACTTGTCCATCAACCATCCCCCACTTTCGATCCTCTTACTATCCTTATTCTCGTTATATTAGCCAATACCCTTTTCAACAAAGGGTGTTTAAGGTAAATCTACTTAATTTTCAATTCTATCTCTTTTATAAAAATCGACACGATTCTCCTCGATAAGACAGAAATCCGACACATTGCAACAGGTAAAAGATTTATTTCAAATTATTTAAAGGGACGTTTGTAAACAACCGTCGATATTTGTGAATATCTTTCATTTCGTTTCTAAGTTACTATTAATTAGTGACTTTCATTTTCAGAATATTAAAAAGGGTAATTGTCAGCATATTTAACGAAATTATTCAACAAATGATAGTGGAGGGATATTTGTGATTGTGAGCACCGAAGAAACACTAGTAAAAAATTTAAATGATGAAACTCTAGTTCGTAAGGTTCAAAACGGGGATAGTGATTCAATTGATTACTTGCTCGCAAAATATAGAAATTTTGTACGAGCGAAGGCTAGCAGATATTTTTTGAGCGGAGGAGATAAAGAAGATATTTTTCAGGAGGGAATGATTGGCCTCTATAAAGCCATTCGAGACTTCAGACAGGACAAACTCTCCTCCTTTCGGGCGTTTGCAGAACTTTGTATCACTCGGCAAATCATTTCCGCTGTGAAATCTTCCACACGCAAAAAACATATCCCGTTAAATTCGTACATTTCACTAGATAAGCCCATTTACGATGATGAGTCCAATCAAACGTTAATGGACGTAGTCATAGGTACTGCTGTTGTTGACCCGGCCATATTATTTGTACATCAGGAAAATTCGCTTGATTTCGAACAAAGAATTGCCGAAAAACTGAGCGAATTGGAACGGCAGGTACTGACTCTTTATATGGCAGGGCATACATACGTTGAAATCTCCGCCGAATTGGACACACATGTAAAATCAATCGATAACGCACTCCAGCGAATCAAGCGAAAGCTCGAAAGGCAGCAAAATATAAGGGAGCTCATTGGCTAACTTCCGCAAACGAAGAAGCAGTCCAAGGTGAACTGCTTTATTTGAGAATATATTGGGAAAGCTCTTCCCACATTCAATATAAGAGCTTTTCCCGGAACAATAAGTGATATTTTCAATATAAAATAATGCAAATTGGTTATTTTGCATAATTTCGATTACTGCGGTGCTTCTGCGCTTTTAATTTCGCCCATTTTTGTGATGCGTTCTGGATGGGTATAAACGTTCATTGATTCATTTCTTATAAATCCAACGGTTGTGATGCCAAGGTTTTCATCAAGTTTTAGCGCAAGGTCGGTTGGTGCCGATTTGGAAAGAACTAAGCCACATCCGATTTTCGCAACTTTCAGCAGAATTTCCGATGAAATACGCCCACTGAAAACAATTACTTTATCTTCAATTGGTATTTGATTTTTCAGGCAATGTCCGTATATTTTATCAAGAGCGTTGTGGCGACCGATGTCCATTCTCATTAACACAAGTCCGCTATTATCGCAAAGAGCAGCATTGTGGACACCACCTGTTTGTTGGAAAATGTCTGCTGATTGCTGCATTTCCTTCATGAGGCGAAAACAATCGTCAACCGTTATCTTCACATGATTATCATGCATTTTTTTCGCAGTCAGCGCATCGCTCGCAAAAATAAAGCCTTGCCTGCTCGCACCACAGCATGAGGTAATATACCGCTTCCCCTGCAAATCTCGGTAAAAAGGATTTTGCTTGAACGTCTTGATGTGCACAAAGCCTTCCTTTTCTTGAATCCATATGCTTTCAATATCGCTAAAACCACGTATTACACCCTCAGAGGCAAGGAAACCGACAACCATATCCTCTATGTATTCGGGGGAGCATACCATGGTCACGAATTCTTCCCCATTAACCTTGACTGTCACCGAATATTCGGTGACTATGCGGTCCTTGAGAACTTCGGCCTGTCCATTTCCAAATCGGAGGATTTCTCGCTTTACTTCAACAGGTTCCAATGTAAACACCCTTCCTCATTCGCAACAACTTTTTTTAATAGCATCGAAAAGCAGCATCGATTTCGATTTTTAAGTACGATTATTATGTCTTATTTTAATAAACAGGCCCCGTCCGTGTACTGAAGAAACGGGTCGGGGCCACAGTAATCCTATCATTCACTCACATTATTAAAACGTTTCATTGCTCTTTCCATGGTCCTCATGTTGATGATGGTCCTGATGTTCCGGAAGCTGCGTCGTTCTTTCCAAATGGTTTGTTTCCTGGCCCATTCCTTTTAAAAATTCGAAAATCAAC
>JAUZPT010000471.1 GCA_030705745.1 Bacillota bacterium
ATAAAAGAAAAAGCGTTTCCCCCTGCCCCACACCCAAAACAATGGAAAATTTGTTTGTCGGGGGACACTGAGAAAGATGGGGTACTTTCTCCATGGAAGGGACATAATCCGAAGTAATTTCGTCCTTGTTTCTTTAGTTGAACATAGTCGCTGATTAATTCGACAATATCCACAGACTGACGAACTTGGTCAATTTTCTCTTCGGCAATGCGCTCGGCCATGAAAACAACTCCATTTTGATAAAGAAAGTATTCTGGATAAAAAATTAATATCCTGCAAGATTCGACAATTTTTTTGTCAGTTCATTCACAAACCTTTCTCTGTCATGCACGCTAAATGGTTTCGGGCCTTTTCCATATTCACCCTTGCGCCGGGCTTTTGCACTTAAATAACGCAAATCCAGGGCGGTTTGTATTCCTTTTTCTTCAAATAAAATTCCCTTTGGAGATAGAACATAAACCCCTTTTGGCAATAGAGTGGATGCCAGCCCGATATCTTGGGTTACAGCGATATCCCCTTTTCGAGAATGATTCAAAATATAAATGTCTGCTGCTTCCTTGCCTATATCAACATATACCCATGTTTCACAATTTTCATCGTTTTTAACATGATTATAGGATGCGACGAAAATTACTGAGACATCAAACCTCGATGCAATTTCGACAATTTCCTCTTTTACTGGGCAAGAATCTGCATCCACATAAATGGTTGGAACGTGAATTTCATTAGTACTAATTCTACATCACTCCGCATATTCCTTCTTCCCTGTATAACTTTTATCATGTTTCCACGAAGGGAGTCATCTCCATTACACCGGGAAATTCCAGGTTCAAATTCGTTTATGTCGAATTTTTTCGTGTAACCTTCCTTGACATCTGACAATAAATAGTTTATTCGTTCAGAGTGAAGTCTAAACCTACTTCGATACATTTTTATCACAATTTTTTATTATAGTATATTCTTTTTGGTTTTGCCATTGTTTTTTGAATATTTTTTTTTGAAATATCCTTTTTCCTTACAACAATTAAAATATTCACTACATGCAAGAAAAAGCACATGATCCTGAAGATTATGTGCGATTAATCATTATTTATTTTGGAAATAACTCAAAATGCTGTTCGCTGTTTCCTCGACTGCCTTATTCGTTACATCGATTACTGCGCACCCGATTCTCGATACTACTTTTTCAAAGTAGACGAGTTCTTCTTTTATTCTTTCGATGTTTGCATAGCTTGCCTGATCGTTCAAACCTAAGGAGATAAGACGCTCGCGCCTGATGTTGTTCAATTTTTCAGGACTAATTTTTAACCCGAAACATTTTTCAGGTGGAACATTGAAAAGTTCTTCAGGTGGATCTACCTCAGGAACAATCGGTACATTCGCCACCTTCAATCGCTTATGGGCCAAATATTGTGACAATGGCGTTTTCGAAGTTCTCGACACACCAATCAAAACAATATCCGCCTTTAGAATTCCACGCGGATCGCGGCCATCATCATATTTAACTGCAAATTCAATCGCTTCAACCTTTTTAAAATAATCCTCGTCAAGCTTTCTTACAAGCCCGGGTTCATTCAAAGGCTTCTTGCCACTTAATTGTTCAATCTGATCCATCAGCGGACCAATTAAGTCACAGGCATACAGTCCTGCTTCTTCCGCCTTGACTTTCATGTAATTTCGAATATCCGGCTTAACAAGCGTATAGGCAATCATGCCTTTATCCAGCGAAACCAAGGATATTACTTCGTCTATATGTTCATGATCCTCCACATAAGGAAATCTTTTAAGTATCATTCCGGCATCGTTAAACTGGCTGATCGCCGCTTTTGTAACTAACTCAGCTGTTTCTCCCACTGAATCAGATACCACATAGATAATGGGCATGCTCATCCTTGCTATCCAACTCCTCTGCGTTAACAATGCTTAACGGTCTTCTCCGAGTGAAACAAACGCTTTTGATATGCTCGTTTTTGTTATTCGTCCAACGACTTCGAACCCTTTATCAGCCTGCCGTACAACCGGCAACGCATCGATTTGCTTATCGATTAATTTTTTTGCAACATCGATTAACAAATCATCTCTTTCGCACATAGTAATATTAGGCATTCTCGTCATGATAATATTCACCGGGAGACTCGTGAGCTCCTGTTTCCCAATACTTGCCCGCAATAAATCCTTCCGTGAAAGCACACCGACAAGCAATGAATTTTGATCCACTACAAACAGCGTTCCAACATCCTCCAAAAACATTGTACATATGGCATCGTAAACAGAAACATTTGCATTAACGACAACAGGAATAGATTGATATTCCTTCACATAAATTTTCTGAAGGTTCTCTGTCAAAAGC
>JAUZPT010000472.1 GCA_030705745.1 Bacillota bacterium
ACCTTCACCGTTTTCTCCTAAACTGACCATGATCATATCCATTGTTACTCTTCCCGCCACTGGCACTCGTTTTCCGCGATGAAGAACAAATCCGCGATTGGAAAGGGCACGAGAATAGCCGTCAGCATAGCCGATCGGGAGTGTAGCAATTACTTCATTAGGTTCTGCGACGTATGTAGCACCATAACTAACGGTTCGGGGTTCTGTCCGCATGGTTTTCACATAAGCGATGCGTGCCTTTAAACTTAACGCAGGTTCAAGCTTAACGAGATTTAGTTGTTTAATATAGGCTGAAGGATATAAACCATATAAGCCGATACCTAAACGGATCATATCAGCGCTAAATTCCGGAAAAGCGATAGCTGCAGCCGTGTTGCACATATGCACGGTGGGCAGCTCAATCCCCTGTTTTTTTAAAAAGCTGAGAAAACTGATGAATTTTTCGTGCTGCAGCTTTGTGAGTGTTGTGTCCGGTTCATCAGCTGTCGAAAAATGTGTGAAAATCCCTGTCCATCTGAGGAATTTACTTGCCTTTAAGGCTTTCACTACTTCTAAAAGTTCTTCCTTTGTGCGTACACCTAATCGTCCCATGCCGGTATCCACGTTAATATGAATGGCCAGCCGGTTAGCACTCGCTTCTTTTTCCAATATCTCGTTTGCTTCTTTCATCCAATCAACCTGAAATGCTGATAATGTTATATTCCAAGCTGCTGACTTCTTTACACAACTAAGGGATGTAAAACCAAGCACAAGGATAGGTGCTGTAATCCCAGCTTTTCGTAAAACGATTCCTTCCTCCACACTGGCAACAGCGAGCTCACTCGCCCCGTGTTCCAGTGCATGGCGTGCCACTTCTATAGACCCGTGACCATAACCGTTCGCTTTTACGACAGCCATAATTTTGCTCTTATGTGGAATATGACGGCGGATCGCTCGCAAATTCTTTTTAACGGCATCAAGATTGACTTCGATCCAAACTTCTCGGCAAAGCTTTATCATCAACGCTTCCTTCCTTCTTATGGATTGTAAATACCACCTATTGCCGCAAGAATAAATGTTAATTGTTGGATGATTCGATCTTATTTTATTCAACTTTATTTGAAATCATTCAACAGCAAATCCATGTGATACGAGAAGGTGCCTATCAATGTTCGAATAATAGCAAGTACGGGATACATGAGGCTTGTAAGTGGGGTGTTAATGGGTACGGCGACCGAGGATTACAAAAATGATTATTTGTTTTGGGACATTTTTTTCTAAGGGTAGATGATAACGAGAAATCTAATCAGGAAATACTTACCGTTCATCAATACAAAGGATACAGGTTAGAATTAGTGATGTTTGATGTTTGATGTTTGATGTTTGCAGTATAGAAGCACAGAAAAAGCAAGGAAGTAACAGCAATCTTCCTTGCTCCATTGGATTCCTATTAGAGAGCACGCACTTTTGCAAAAGCTTTTATCTTAGCTCCATCATCATTTTGACAGCGAATATAATATGTTCCGGTTTTATAGTGTGATACGTCAAGAGTTAGAGTTACACTTTTGCCAGGTTTAACTGTATAGCCGGAAGCGATTGTTCCACCACCTGGTTTTACAATTTTGAATTCAAATGGATTGCTTCCTGTATTCTCAACAAAAACTCTGATTTCGCCATCTTCACTTCCATAATAATCAAAATAAAATTTTCCGTCACCTCTAAACGTTTCTTCCTCTTCTAGTATAATATCGGATTGTGCGGCAAACGCAGTGACTTTTTTAGGTGTGTGGTCAATTGATGCAGCTGAAGCATAAGTAGAGCTTAATCCTGTAATTGAACTAACTAAAATCGAACCTACCACAATTTTCTTAAACACTTTTCTTCATCTCCTATATAAGAAATAAATTACAAAATTATACATTCGGTAAAGAGTTGGAAAGACCTTTGGGAAATCCTATAATTCACAAGAAATACAAAAAGGGTATGTTTATTTCTGGTGAATATTTATGACGGAGTAAACATGTCATAACATCAGGATGATTAAAGCGTAATCAAGTACGGTCTGAGACAAGCAGGACACTACATATGAAGGCACTGACTGGCTAACTTTTCTCAACAAAGACAAGAGAACAAGAGGGCGTCTATTGTTATGAACATTGAAGAACCTTTTAAATGAGGAGGGCTGAGGAAATTCTGTAAAAGATAATCGGTTGAAAAGGCAGTCGATTCCTTGTTCCATAAACCTAACATCAGAGTATATAATTAAACTCGTATTCACAAAAATCGTTTAAGTAAGGGGTATACATGAATAGGGGAGTTAGTTTTCAAATACCGAATGAATATGGAAATTTTCTATGGAGAATACTGC
>JAUZPT010000473.1 GCA_030705745.1 Bacillota bacterium
AACAGATTTATGGGGGGCAACGCAGGATGGAAAATGCTTATATTTTCGGAAGTTTTCGCTTTGCCGGTTTTCATTTGTGCAATAAACTTTTAGAAAAAGGCTGGGAAGTAGTCGGTATCGATTTGTCCAATGATGAAACGGATTCCATTGCAGAAGAGAAAAAACTTGAGATCGGCCGTAATGCCAATTTTTGTGAAATGGATTTAAAAGATCTTCATTCGAATGATCCATTCGAACAACAAACAGCCGTAATTATCTCTTTTTATGACTTGTTTATGGAAAATCAGGATTCCTTATTTAACGGACATACTTTACACGAAATTCTTCTGAAAATGTTACGTTCAGATAACGGAAAAGGGGGAAGGCCGGTATTCCTTTTACCTATCCAATTACTTGTTGAATCCGAACAAAACGAAATTTTCACAAAAATTCGTTCACTGATGGAAGAATGTGATATTTCCTCGGAAAATGCCCAACTCTTTTATCTACCATCAATGTTTGGAGAATGGCAGCCATCTTCCTATTTAGTTCAAGAAACCTTTCAAAAGAATCATCACCCACACAAGAATAACGAGCGGGAATGGATGAAGGACCTCATTTATGTTGATGATGCCATTTCAAGGATTGTGGATGTTATAGAATGTGGAAATTCGGGCTCCTTTTTTATGGACAGCGGAAAAACGAACTACTGGGAAGAATGTTTAGAATTATTAGGTATCGACGGGAATGCATTTTTACCAGAAGAAAGAAAAGTTATAATCGATAGCCAAAATGCAATACGAATAAGTATTACAAATCATACTCCGCTAGATGTCGCACTTGCGAAGCAAAAGGAGCATAATGAATTAATTAGTAAAGGAAGAATTTGAAATCCTTTTCATTCATTTTCTAAAAGGGTAAACTATTAGGAGAATTCATCTTCGTGGTGAATTCTTTGAAATAATTTTACATGAAGGAAAAGGAGTTACATATGAATACTCAAGATAAAACGATGCAATTTATGCAAATCGCTATGAAGCATTTTCCTGAAGCAAAAGAACAGATGGATCAGGCAGGTGTAGAATTTCCGATGGAAATGCTACAGCCTTTTATGGCTTTGTTCACAAAGGTAATGACTGAAGCTTATGAACTCGGGAAAGAAGACGCAAAGAAGGAAATGAATTTATAGTGAAAAGAAAGCTGCCAGAAACCCTGGCAGCTAATTTTTTTTCCATATTTGCTCGACAAACGGATATACTTTTTGAAGCAATGGTTTTAATTTCCCCGCAGAATCCATTAGAGCATCAAAGTTGGTCATCAATTCTTCGAAATTAATGGTATCTCCATTATGTTGTTGCCTAAAATCCTCAGTATTTTCCACCTCTTCATTTCTTCCGGGTCCAAACATAAATCGTGTAAAGGGATCAACTTCCTTTTTATTACTATGATTGTTTTCTTCCATTGTTTGTGGTAACCTCCTTCTCAATGATGAACCTACAATAAAGTATGTATCTTTATTAAAAAGGTATGGATAAAAGCGGAAAACTAATTTTTAAACCTATTGCACAATTTCTAATTTATTTGTAGAATTAGTACCAGGTAATAATATTTGATAATAAATTAGAGTTAAATGAATTAGAGTAAATAAAAGGAGCTGGTATCATGGGTGCAGGAATAATTGGCATAGGAAGGTACTTACCTGAAAAAGTTCTCACGAATGCTGACCTTGAAAAAATGATGGATACTTCGGACGAGTGGATTCGGACACGGACGGGCATCGAAGAACGAAGGATTGCAAGTGACGATGTAAACACGTCACATATGGCATACGAAGCAGCTAAAATGGCGATTGAGAATGCGGGTATTTCATCTGACGAAATTGATTTGATTCTTGTTGCCACGGTGACACCTGACAGGCAGTTCCCTTCTGTTGCTTGTATGCTTCAGGAAAGGCTTGGAGCAAAAAAGGCTGCTGCCATGGATATTAGCGCTGCATGCGCCGGCTTTATGTATGGTATGATAACTGCTAAACAATTTATTGATACAAATGCATATAAACATGTTCTCGTTATAGGGGTAGAGAAGCTCTCTAAAATTTTTAATTGGGAAGACCGCAATACAGCCGTATTATTTGGCGATGGTGCCGGTGCAGTTGTGATGGGTAAGGTATCCGAGGGAAGGGGAATTCTATCTTTTGAACTCGGTGCGGATGGTTCGGGAGGAAAACATCTATATCAGGAACAATATTTGATAATGAATGGACGCGAAGTTTTCAAATTTGCTGTTCGCCAAATGGGAGAGAGCAGTTTAAATGTGATCCATAAAGCAGGCCTTACGAAGGAAGATGTTGACTTCCTCATTCC
>JAUZPT010000474.1 GCA_030705745.1 Bacillota bacterium
AATTTTAGGAGTTTCATTGTACAATTATCTGCCCTATGCAATTTTTCTGTGGATAATGCCTGTATTGACCATAGTAATTTCTAGCTTCAAGCAAGTAAAAACACCCTCTGCGCGTGTATCGAAAACTGGGTAATGAACAAAGTGAACAAAGTGACAGGCACCATCCAATTAATTGGATGGTGCCTGTCACTTTGTTTCGTTTATTTTTTATAAAACATAAACATAAACACATAAGAAATGCGCAAGTGTGCCGAGCAGGATGAAAACATGAAAAATTTCATGGTAGCCCAAGTATTTTGATTTTAGAAACGCAGGTTTGATGCCGTAGATCACACCGCCGATTGTGTAAAAAATGCCCCCGAGAATTAATAATGACAAACCCTCCAGGTTAATAACACGGGAAAGAGGAGACGCAACGAATACAATCATCCAGCCCATGACAATATAGATCGCTGTTGAAAGCCATCGTGGGCAGTTGAACCAGATCATTTTGAACAGAACGCCGCTGATTGCCGTTGCGGTGATGATTGAAAATAACACCCAGCCTGTCAGGCCATTTAAGCTAATGATGCAAAAAGGAGTGTAGGAACCTGCGATTAATACAAAGATCATCGAATGGTCGAGCCGTCTTAAAAAGGCGATTACTTTGTCATTGGCAATTACCATGTGGTAAGTGGCTGAAGCTGAATAAAGAAGGATCATGCTGATTCCAAAAATCATGACAGCGGAAATAGCAAGTGGAGATCCGGTGGACAGGGAAGCCTTGATGACCATCGCGAGCAGTGCGACAAATGATAACAAAGCGCCAGCTAAATGTGTTAAGCCGTTAATCGGTTCTCGAATGTACGTATTCAAATTATTACCTCCTGGGTGTTGTTAAGTAGTTTTTAATACTACGTATAATCATACGACTATAACTGTATGTAGTCAATGTTGATAAAAAATTTTTTTCCTGTATGATTAGAGGTAACAAACGAATGAAAGAAGAGGTAGGAACGTGAGCGGTTTAAATAAGCAAATTTCTGAACTTGGCGTTGGAAGTCAACTGACTTTGGACGATATCCCTAACATTGATTTGTATATGGATCAAGTGATTCAGCTGTTTGAAAACCAGTTTAGTGGGACGAAACGAAATGAGCAGGACAAAGTGCTGACAAAAACGATGATCAATAATTATGCTAAGGGCAAGCTTCTTTTTCCGATAAAAAATAAAAAATATTCGAAGCAGCATCTCATATTGATCAGTTTGATTTATCAGCTGAAAGGCGCTTTGTCGATTAATGACATCAAGGATTTGCTTGAAAAATTGAATGAAAAAACGGACGAAGGCGAATTCGATCTGGAAACGTTCTACACGAGTTATCTCCACCTTTCCCAAAAAAATGGTGAACGCTTTATCGAGGACAGTCAAATCCGGGAACGGGAAGCTAAAGAGGAAATTAAACTGCTAAAAGACAAAAATTCGGCTTATCTGGAGCGGGCATTGTTAATTTCTTCATTTGTGGATATTAGCAATTTGTATCGAAGAGCAGCGGAAAAATTGCTCGATGGCATGGTGTCTGAGAAGGAACATTAAAACAATTTTTGGGGGGAGTTTTAATGACAAATCAAGTTTCGCCGCGACGCTTGGGCAATTCGGATATCGAAATTTCAGCGCTTGGCCTTGGAACGTGGCAGTTCAGCAAAGGTGAGGGTCTCGTTGGCCGATTTTGGCCAGTGCTGCCGGAAAAAGAAATCGAAGATATAGTCCGGTTGAGCCTTGAAGGCGGCATCAACTGGTTCGATACGGCCGAGGTGTATGGGAAAGGTAAATCAGAGGAAGCGCTCGCAAATGCCTTGAATGCGCTTGGTGATCAAGCAAACGAAGCCTTGGTTGCGACGAAATGGTGGCCTGCATTTCGAACTGCAGGTTCGATTACGAGTAGTATTCATGAGAGAATAAAAGCGTTAAAAGGAAGAAGGATCGATTTATACCAGGTTCATCAACCTTTTTCTTTTTCGAGTGTAAAAGCGGAGATGGATGCGATGGCCTCCCTTTTGAAGGATAAAAAAATCCGTACTGCTGGCGTTAGTAATTTTAATGAGGCAAAAATGAGAGAAGCCCATCAGGTGCTTGCGAGTCATGGGTATCCCCTTGTATCGAATCAAGTGAAATACAGCTTGCTCGATCGGCGAATTGAACAGAGCGGTGTTCTTGCAGCAGCGAAAGAATTGGGCATTACCATCATTGCGTATTCACCGCTTGAACAGGGAATTCTAACGGGTAAGTTTCATCAAAATCCCGAGCTGCTCAAAAACGTCTCCGGCCCGCGTAAATATTTTTCTCATTTTAAAGAATC
>JAUZPT010000475.1 GCA_030705745.1 Bacillota bacterium
ATCTGATTTGTCTGTATTTGTTATTAGTGGCCTATAAGTTGCCTTTAATATACATATAGGGAGAAACATGTTCCTTATCAAGGTCAACAATTGTAATGGTTTAATAAAACCGGACACTTCTAAAGACAGATTTATAATGTTATTAGAGGTGAAAAAATGAGTACTGAAAATAAACAGAAACGACCCAAATACACGCTTGAATTTAAAAAGGATGCGGCAAATTTAGTTATTGAAAAAGGCTATACACAGGAACAGGCATCTAATAATCTGGGCATATCAAAAAGCGCGCTTAGTCGTTGGGTTCGCGCTGAACGAGTCCCTACCAAAGGATCAACAGGAAAATCTGCCAGCATAAATTTAGATAGTCATGCCGAATTGCAGAAATTACGTAAGGAAAACGAACAGTTACGCATGGAGCGAGAAATATTAAAAAAGGCGGCGGTCTTCTTTGCGAAAGAAGTCGAATAAAATATGGATTTATTCGAGAGCAACGGAAGACCTATCCTGTAGCTGTATTATGCCGTGTCATGCAAGTGAGTACCAGTGCTTATTACGCCTGGTCTAAACAGCCTGAAACGACAGAAAAAACCAAGGAGAATGAAAAGCTTGAAACTAAAATTCGTCAAATTTTCGATGACTTTAAACAGACTTATGGTTCTCGTCGTTTGGTAGGCGAATTACATAAAGCGGGCTTCAAAGTCGGACGGTATAAAGTACGTACATTAATGAAGAAATTAGGATTGAAACCACGCTACCCTAAACGATTTAAAGTAACTACAGATAGTAATCATAACGAAGCGATTTCTCCTAATATCCTTGACCGCAACTTTGATGTTGAAGCCCCTAATAAAGTCTGGACGACCGATATTACCTACGTATGGACACTGGAAGGCTGGCTATATGTAGCAATTGTGCTGGATTTATTTTCGCGGCAAATCGTCGGCTGGGCTATTGATGATCATATGCAAACCTCACTTTGCATACGCGCCTTGCAAATGGCTTCTTGGAGAAGAAAACCTGAGCGTGGATTGCTCCATCATTCCGATCGGGGTAGCCAATATGCCAGTTATGATTACCGTAAACACCTGGCTATCATGGGGATGGAGCAAAGCATGAGTCGTAAAGGTAATTGCTGGGATAATGCGCCGACAGAACGTTTTTTCCGCAGCTTGAAACATGAACAATTAAATTACGAGAAATTTAGAACAAAAGAAGCTGCAAAGCTAAGTGTGATTGACTATGTGGCTTTTTATAATGGTAAACGGGCTCATTCAAAACTAGGCTACCAATCGCCATTAGATTTTGAGCGGGAATTTTATAAGAAAGTGGCTTAAGAATGTGTCCGGTTTTAGTTGACCATTACAGTTGGAAGAGAAGAAAGAAGGGGATGAAAAAACGAAAACAAGGGTTAGGGTGCGTTCCGTTTGTGAAAGTGAAATCATGACACTCATAGTCTGTTATCATCTTTCTGGATACCGGACGTTCAAATGGTTCTATCAGAGATATATTCAAAAATACTGGTTGGCCGACTTTCCCGGCTTGCCGAGCTATAACCGATTTATTGAATTGATGGCTGATGTTTTAATACCGATTGCTGCGTTTATGCAGGGTCGTTGCGGCAAAGGAAAAGGCATTGCATTTATCGATTCGACGCCTTTGTGCGTTTGCAAGAACATCCGCATCCCACGCCACAAAACGTTCAAGGATGTAGCAGGGCGCGGCAAATCGTCAACGGGCTGGTTTTATGGCTTTAAGCTTCATCTGATGGTTGATGATTGCGGGGAAATCCTTTCATTTTCAATTACACGCGGCAATGTTGATGATCGGGGGCCCGTCCCCAAAATGGCCAAAAACTTTATTGGCAAGCTATTCGGCGACAAGGGTTACATCTCAAAAGAGCTTACTGAACTTTTGGCCTTGGATAATGTTGAGCTGATCACCAAGCTTAAGAAAAACATGAAACCCAAAGTCATCGCTTTATTCGACAAAATTTTGCTGAGAAAACGTAGCATCATTGAAACCATTAATGACCAGCTCAAAAATATTTCTCAAATTGAGCATTCGCGCCATCGGTCTTTGACTAATTGCATGATTAATGTGGTAGCAGGACTGCTCGCTTATTCCTATCAGGAAAAAAAACCTTCGCTTAAAATTAGGGAAGATGATCTTAATCTTCTTCCTTTACTTTGAGCAATCCTTATCCCGAACTCAGGTTAACGTAAAGTAAGTTGCCGAGAATATCCACCACAATGTGCCGCTTATGCCCTTTAACCTTTTTACCGCCATCAATTCCCCGCTCTTCGCTGGCATACTGGGTTTTCACGCTTTG
>JAUZPT010000476.1 GCA_030705745.1 Bacillota bacterium
CGATGCTTATGATGCTGTATCCAACTCAGGTATAGTATGTATTGGCAAAGAAAATGACGGGTATTTCATCAGGTCCGGAAATACAATTGAAAATACGGATGAGCTTAATCTTAGAGCACATCTCGACCGCGTATTAGGCAAAAGTAAGGATGAATTAAAGCTAATGTTTAAAGAACAAATGAAAAAAGAGCTGGAACCGGGTAAAAACGGTGCGGGCATTGGATTTATCGATATAGCGAGAAAAGCAAGTCAACCGATAGAATACTCAATTAAGAAGATTGATGAAACATATTCATTCTACGAAATTATGGTGAAAGTATAGGAGGAACCAAGATGGATAAATTAGTTATTGAAAAAACAAAGGCAACCCCTCAGGTTAATTTTGATGCTGAGAGTAAAACTCTTAAAATAGATGGGCAGTCTTATCCCGAAAATGCTTTCAAATTCTATGAGCCGATTTTTCTATGGATCGATGAATTCTTCAAACAGGATGGGAATGCAGAATTAATCAAATTGGAACTTAGCATGCCCTACATCAATACAAGTAGTTCCAAATGCATCATGATGCTGCTGGAAAAATTCGAAGAAGCAAGCAATAATGGAAAAAGCATTGTTGTGAATTGGTATTATGATCCTGAAAATGAAAGTGAATTAGAATGTGCGGAAGAGCTGAAAGAGTTTGTTGAACTTGAATTCAATATTATTCCCAGATAGGAGCGAAGCCTCCGAATAATGAATTACAACAGCAATCCCTGCTCTTCCAGAGGGCTGGACACTAAAAATTGAGTTGAGCGTTTTAATGTATTGGCTCGTAAAGGTCCAGCCCGGCAAACTGGGAGAGTTGAGCAACTAAATATCTGATACTTAATGAACCTTTAAATAATCTTCAATTGCCTTCATGTCGTCGAGCATCAATCCATCCTTGCCATTTTTCATGCCGGCGTCTCTCATGGCACTGCTGATCATTATTCCTGCGGTTGCGGATTTTGGTTTTAAAAACAGCCTGTTTTTGTAAGGAAGCTGCATGTATAACTTGAGGCATTCAACCAGTAATACCTTTGCCTCGGGTTTGGATGTAAGAAGATCGGTGCCGTCAATAACCAAAGATGTTTTTTCTGGTTTAAACTTTTTTGTTATATCCGTATAATCCTTGATAAATGCAAGCGCGTCTTCCGGGCTATAAAATCCCCACACTCTTACGGAAAACATGTCTTTGTCTGCTGAGTACTTTAGTTCGTATTTTGCTCCTTTGACTTCCAGCATCTTTTATTCCCCCTATATCGGAATTTAACTGATACCAAAAATTATACACTATATTTCTACAAATAACCACAACTTTTGACATAATACGACACACGAACTTTAGAAATAGTCTCATTAAAATCAGCAGACAAACATGTCAGGTTACAAAACAGTAAACCGGAGGGATGCATTTTAAAAAGCATGGGAGCAGCAGAAAGCCCCATGAACTGACCGCGCTCCCGGTTACAACCACAGGTAATTCGATGAAAAAGCAACCTGGGAAGATGGACTCAGTACTTCATGAGGTTTTCGCTGCGGTACTTTCGCTGGTACTATATAAAGAGGCTCATATCCGAATCTTCGGCGGTACCCAGGAAAGAGGCCACTCCGCCGATTGTAACGCCATCCATTAATTCTTCCTTTTTAATCCCCATGATGTCCATGGACATATTGCAGGCAACGAAGTTTACACCGCTTTTCCGGGCCTGATCTATCAGCTCTTCCAGTGATGAGATGTTCTTCTTGTTCATCAGATACCGGATCAGCTTCGGACCGATCCCTGCCATATTCATTTTGGAAAGCGAGAGCTTGCGTGAGCCCTTCGGCATCATCATTCCAAACATCCTGGACAGGAAATCCTTTTTTACGCCTGCTCCATCCGGCTTTCTCAGGATATTCAACCCCCAGAATGTGAAGAACATCGTAACCTTACGCCCCATGGCGGCGGCACCGTTTGCTATGATGAACGATGCGATAGCCTTATCCAGGTCATTACTGAAAACAATCATGGCTTTATCATTCTTTTTTTTTAAGGAAGCAGGTTCGACGGGTGCCATTTCCTTTTTAATTGTCGCGGTAAAGGCATTGCTTTCAAAACCTACTCCCAGGAGCCTGTTTCCGGTACTCTTGCACCAGGTTCTGATGTCTTCCTGAAATGCCGGATCCGTCGCTTTTACTTCTAGAATTTCATTATAATTCATTGATTTTATAGTGTCGTATACCTTCATAATAGGCCCGGGACACTGAAGGCCACAGGCATCCAGATGAAGGCGAACGTCCGCCGGAGCATCCTGATTGCTGCCGAACG
>JAUZPT010000477.1 GCA_030705745.1 Bacillota bacterium
GCATTGAAATTCATTAAGGAAGAAGATATCCCGAGGTCAAGGGCACACTTTTTAAGGGCATTAAAAGGAAAAGAGCAATTTTATGATCTCGAAATTGCTAATATTAATGGGGATGTCCAGCTTTTCCAAATGAAAAATATTCCTATTACCGTAAATGGTGAGGCAATCGGAATATATGGAATTGGGCGAAACATTACTGAGCAGAAGAAAATCGAAGAAAAAATTACTCAAATGGCTTATTACGATTTTCAAACAGGTTTGCCCAATCGGATGAAAATGACCGAACTGTTGGATGAAATGATAAAAAGGGCAAGCAAGAAAAAAAGGCTCGTAGCTGTATTATTTATCGATATCGACCGTTTTAAAATTATCAATGACAGCCTCGGACATTCTGCAGGCGACTTTCTTTTGAAGGAGCTGGCAGCGAGAGTGCAGCAATTATTGCCATCAGGAGCCTATTTGGGCAGATTCAGCGGTGATAAGTTCACACTTATATTAACGAAAAATGTTAATGAAGAAGAAGTATTGAAAACCGCTACTATGGTTATTGAGGAGATATCCAATCCCTTTTTCTTTGCACAAAAGGAATTTTTTGTTACGGCAAGCATTGGTGTCTCCCTTTATCCAAAGGATGGAAAGCAAGAGCAGGAACTGTTCAAGAATGCAGATATTAGCTTAAATCGTTCCAAAAATTCAGGCGGAAATAGAATTACTTTTTTCACAACCGAAATGAATGAAGAAGCAATGATGCGGTTGGAACTGGAAAGCTATTTGCGAAAAGCGCTAAAAAAGGATGAATTCTTTTTATGCTATCAGCCTTTGATCGATTTGGAAACAGGGAAGGTCTATGGCAGTGAGGCGCTTATTCGTTGGAACCATCCTAAATTAGGTCTCGTATCACCCGCTGATTTCATTCCACTTGCGGAAGAAACTGGTTTAATCGGAGAGATTGGAAATTGGGTACTCAGGTCAGCTAGCAAGCAAAATAAAGTGTGGCAGGATAAGGGATTCAGAGATCTTTCCATCGCGGTCAATGTGTCTGCCTATCAATTTCAGCAGCCGAATTTCCTAGATGAAGTAAAACTAGCGCTCGCCGAATCAAGCCTTGATCCACAGTTTTTAACTCTCGAATTAACCGAAAGCGCCATGCTTCGCAATATTGAGTATAGTATTTTAACGATGAAAGCATTGCAGGAGCTGGGTGTTAAAGTTTCGATTGATGATTTTGGTACTGGATATTCCTCTTTAAGCTATTTAAGGAACCTGCCAATTAATACGTTGAAAATTGACCGTTCCTTTATTAATAATTTAAGCATTGATACAACTGATATTGCGATCGTAAAAGCAATCATTACGATGGGCCATGGATTATCAGTAAAAGTAGTTGCCGAAGGCGTTGAAACAAAAGAACAAATTGAATTGCTAAAAGATTTAAATTGTCACTATGCACAGGGTTTTTATTTGAATAGACCGTTAGTAATAAGTGATTTTGAAGATCAGCTTGGATTAGAAAAAGGACTTTTATTAACGCCGTGAAATGAGTGAAATGAAAGAAAATCCTGTTGATTTTTCATGTATTCTTGATTTTTCACCGAGCAAAGGGACCCAGAATTATATCCGGGTCCCTTTGCTCGTGTTCCGAAAATTAAGTTCATACAATTAATTTTTCAATTACAAGCCGTTTACCAGTGTTCAAAGTGAATTCGAATCGGTCGTTTGATTTTTCGAAATAGCAAAAATGATGCTGAACATTGCAAATTTGTTCTTGATTATCGAATATCATAAAATTGACTCCATTTTTTCTGCTTTCATCCTTTAAAAATGAAAGATGATTGTAGCAATAAAGACAATCGTATATGGAAAAATTCAAGGAATTAAGAGTAGTAACGAATTGAATAAAAGACTCGTCGTTTACTTCTTCAAATAATCTTTCTAAAGAATAAACCAAATGTTTACGGATCCTGACCAAATCTTTGTTGTGGAGATAAAAAGTTTCATTTGCAGAACAGATTTTCCCACTTTCTAATAAAACTCCTTTTTTCCAACGATTTATGCGAAAAACCTCTATTTCTTGATGGTGATATTCATCGAGAGAGGTTGCTTCTTCTGTTTCCTCGTCAAAAAATATCCATTGTTCATTAATCACTTCAATTGTTCCTTCTGTAAAAGCTCTTGATTGAATATCCAACAATTTCATGCGATGCTGTCGATTCATGATATTACCTCCGTAAACATTGCGTACATTACTCTTTTTAGACATCTTCGTCACGTTTTATAACTTTTTCAAAGAGAGTATTTAGGACAA
>JAUZPT010000478.1 GCA_030705745.1 Bacillota bacterium
AGTAAAGCGTTAACGTGCCGGGGGTCTGACCCCATCGTAGACTCCTTTATAATACCCCTGAGAAGAGGCGGGCGAAGGATTCTTTCGTGCGCAGCAACCAGCCTCGTTTGTAGAATTCGACCGGTTTAATTTTGATGCTGTCCTTCATATCATCTTCGTAGTGGGCAACGAGGTCGCGAATGGCACTGCAACCAAACAGGAAGACGTTCACCTCAAAATTCAAGTGGAAGCTACGCATGTCCATATTTGCCGTGCCAATGGAAGCGAGATTGCCATCGATAATAATGATTTTCTGGTGCAAAAAGCCTTTTTGATACGAATAGATTTCGACACCGTAGCGAAGCAACTCGGGAAAATAGGATCTGCTGCCATACTGTGTCAAAAAGCTGTCATTTGTTTCCGGCACCATAATCCGCACTTCTACCCCTTTTGCAGCTGCCACCCGTAGCGCCGTCCGTATCGCTTCATCCGGAACAAAATAAGGTGTCGCAATCCAAATCGATTGAGTTGCGCACGACATAAGCGAATAATAAAAATCGCTCATGATTCCTTGCTGTGTATCAGGCCCGCTCGCCACCACCTGAACGGCTCCGTCCAGCCCTTCGGTTTCGATTGGTTCGCGCATCTCATGATACTTGTCCAATACTTGTTCACCGCTCACATATTCCCAATCTAAAAGGAAAACGGTATGAAGAGTATAAACCGCCTCTCCCTCCAGCACCATGTGCGTATCGCGCCAATGTCCAAAGTTTTCATCTTCACCAAGATATTCGATACCGACGTTAAGACCGCCTACAAAGCCAATTTTACCGTCAATAATGACAATTTTTCGATGGTTGCGGAAATTGAATTTTTGATTAAAAAAACCATACTTTAGCGGTGAAAAAGGGTGTACTTTGATACCGGATTCCTGCATCAAGGCAATATCCTTTGCAGATAAACTCAAACTTCCTGCCGCATCAAAGATGAAGAAAACTTCAACGCCGGCTCGCGCTTTCTCAATTAAAATCTGGATGATTTCTTTTCCGAGACGGTCCGACCTGAAAATATAATATTCAATATGAATATACTCCTTCGCTTCGCGGAGCCTTCTTTTTATTTCAGAGAAGGTTTCATTTCCATTTCTCAGCACAGAGGCATGCGTAGAGGTGCTGATTGGAGTATACGAAACATTGCTGGCAAATTTCGCAAAGCACTGCTGATGATCCTGCAAAAAGGATAAATCCGGTTTTTCTTCACTTCTCATTAATCTTTGCCATGTTTCCCGATCATTTCTTCGCTTTGTTTGAAATAAATATCCCTTCAAATACAACTGACCGGAATAAAGGTAAAAAACATACCCGATCAGCGGCAGAAAAATGAGCACATACATCCATAAAAGCGTATGCTGCGCCGAACGATTTTCAAGCATCAACGAATAAATGCTGATTCCAATCATCAACACATAAAACAGCCCCGCCCCCCATTTGAGAGTACTACTGTAATTGCTAAAAAAAACGATATAGACGGCCGCTGTCAGTAAAATAATAAATATAAATTCCATTCTTCGCTTCTTCATGACATCATTCCCCAGCCAGTTATTTTGAAATTACCAAGTTAGAAACCTCTTACCCATATATCAGCAAAAGAGAAACCTGCCAACCATTCCCGGAAAACCTTCTATGTCTATCATATGGAGATTTTATAAAAAGAATCAAAAAAACCTCCAGCTTCCGCACAGGAGGTTTGCTATCTTTTCTTATTTTTCGTATGCAGTCAAGATCTCATCGAAGGTGAGCATATCTGTCCGTTCAAAAATAACATCTGCTTTTGCAAGCGACGATTTGCTGCCAATCCCTACAGCAAACATGCCTGCACCTTTAATCGAATCGACACCTGCCGCCGCATCCTCTACTCCGATGCATTCGTCCGGTTCAACACCCAGCTGGGAAGCGGCTGTCAAGAAAATTTCAGGATCCGGCTTACTTTTTTTAATCTTTGCCGCATCCACGATTGTATCGAAGTTTTCAGTCAATCCTAAGCGATCCATGACCGTAAAGGCGTTTTTGCTTACGGAAGCAAGCCCAAGCTTTAAATCCTTCGCTTTGATTCCGTCAATTAATTCCTTAATGCCCGGAAGAATATCCCCAGGAGTAATTCCTTCAATCAATCGGCAATAATGAACATTTTTCTTTTCCGCAAGCGCGATTTTTTCTTCTTCTGTAAAATCATGCTGGCGTCCTCCGAGAACAAGAATTTTTTCAAGAGAATCCATTCGCGAGATTCCTTTTAATTCTTCGTTAAACTCTCGAGTA
>JAUZPT010000479.1 GCA_030705745.1 Bacillota bacterium
GGCAATGAATAATCTGCAAAAGGGTTTCCTCCGCTTTGAGAGATTAATTCATTTTTTGCTTGAGTAAGTGGCTCATCCGGTGAACTAAAAGGGAGGCGCACAATAACAAGACAGGATAAATCCTCACCTGGAATGTCAACACCCTCCCAAAAGCTGCTCGTGCCGAGAAGTATAGCCTTGTCATACCGTCTAAAATTACGCGTTAACCTCGATCGGCTTCCACTTGTAATTCCTTGTGCGATGATGGCATATTCGTTGAGGAATCCACTTTCTTTCATCAATTCATACGTTTTCTTAAGCATTTCCTGTGCCGTAAATAATATGAGCATCCTTCCTTTTGTCGCTTCGGCAATCGAAATAAGATGTTCTGTAATGGCCGTGACATAATCCTCTGTTGACACACTTTTAATATCAGGCAAATCGTCGGAAATCAACAATTGAACTTGTTTTTTATACTCGAAGGGCGAGTCAATTTTTAACATTTCCACCTTATGACGGTCGAGTCCCAATTCATTTAGCATATAGTCAAATGATTGCTTAACTGTCAATGTGGCCGACGTAATAACGACCGCTTTTTTTTGTTGGAAGAAACGGCGATTGAGTGCCTCACCCACCGTAGCTGGCTGGGCATAAATTGTCGTTGCATTTTGAGGTGATCTCGTGTCCACCTCGATCCATTTTACTAATCCTGATTCCTTCAGGATTAACTCATAGAATGATTCGCGTAGTTCTTCCAATTCAATTACAAACGAATATATTTCCTCCATGAATCCTTTTTGTTCTGATGAAAGCTGGTTTTTCTCTTTTTTTATCCATTCCAACCTGATATTTAAGGCGTGTATCAAATCTTTCAGTAAAAAAGCCATTCGCTCGCCACTGATGGCCAAAGCAATCGATTCCTTTCCTTTCAAAACGGAATTTAATCGAGTTTTCAATCGGACATTGCTGTTTTTTTTGGCGGAAGGAGCTTTTTTTGAAACCACTGCAGCAATTTTAAAAAATTCATCACTTTCGTAAAAAAGATCCGAAACAATTTGATTCAATTCAAATGTATGGAGGATATCTCCATTTCCAAGTTTAGAAGAAGCCAAAATCTGTTCCATTTTATAAAACAATTGCCTTGTTTCATATGTTCCAAACTGGGTCAAAAGCAATCGAACAGAAAGATAATCAAGTGAGTATCCCAAAAATCTTCCGGCGGCTTTTTCAAGATGGTGTCCTTCATCGATGACGGCATAATCAAAATCCGGCAAAATAGAAGCTTTGGATGATAGGTCACTTAAAAGCATGGAATGATTGGTAATAATCAAATCTGCTTTTTTGGCCGCAGCTTTCGCCCTCTTGTAAAAGTCCCTCTCCCCCCATACTTTATTTTGAAGGAAAACGGATTGATCCCCTTTAACTTTGTTCCAGTAAATCATCCCGCCGCTGGATAAATTCAGTTCGTCACGATCTCCTGTTTCTGTTTCGATTAACCATACGAGTATTTGCATTTTTGTTAAAATCGTATCGTAATTATCATTATCTTCCTTGAGAGTTTGAGCAAATTTTTCAAGGCTCAAATAGTGGCTTCTCCCTTTAAGCAGTACCGATGTGACCTTAAACGGAAGGATCTCATTCATTAACGGTATTTCCTTCGATAACAATTGCTCCTGAAGCTGTATCGTATGTGTACTGACGACTATCCGTGAACCGGATTGTTTTACAAAAAAAGCCGCCGGCAACAAGTATGCGAGAGATTTACCGACCCCTGTACCTGCCTCAATTAAAGTGTGATGATGATTTTGAAAGGAATGATACACCCTGTCCATCATCACATATTGCCCATTCTTTATTTCGAAAGAGGAAAATGCATTTTGCATCATAGCAATTTTTTCCTGTTCGGTTTCAGGGAATTTAACATCTGTAATATCAGTGTCATTTTCCTCAAGTGGTGCAATTTTTTTTAGAGCCAGATTATGAAAATTTTCTACTGTGTCTGGTAAAGATTCATCAATGATACTTTTTTCACTCATTATAGCTGAAACCAGCTGTTTCAAATTACTTTTTAATCCTACTGAAAGCCTTGCAAATTGTTGCAGCGTTTTTAGTGGAAGGCTTGATAGCTTTTTATGCAATCTCAAAAAAAGTTCAGCTGTAACCAGTGCATCGCTATCAGCTTGATGTGGCCGTTCATGAGTTAGATTCTCTTGCTCGGCTAAATCAGTTAATTTATATCCGTCCGCAGTCGGATATAGGATTCGCGCCATTTCCACTGTATCAAGAATGGGGCCTTCATAGCC
>JAUZPT010000048.1 GCA_030705745.1 Bacillota bacterium
CACCATCCATCGTGATACACTAACCATTAATATAGGCGGAAGCATCGTAGAATAGGAAATGGGCAAGCTCGTCAATTTCTTCAGGTTTCCCAAGCCGCCCTAACGGAACACTTTTTAACGTTCGTTGAGCCGCCTCCTCGGATTCCCATAAACGGTCGGCCCCGCCTGTTCTTTCGATTGGACCTGGAGCGATCGCATTTACCCGAATTCCATACTTCCTTCCCCATTCCACTGCCAACGTCCTCGTCATCGATAAAACTCCCGCTTTGGCTGCAGCAGAATGAATAACTCCTGCACCAGCGTTCCATGCATATGTAGCAACCATATTAATAATCGAACCTTTGATTCCATTATCGATCCAATACTTTCCTACCTCACTGCTGCAATAAAAGCTTCCATTCAATACAATATTAATAACAGAATTCCAGCCATTTGCACTTAATTTTTCTGCAGGACAAATAAAATTTCCGGCAGCATTGTTTACAAGAAAATCGATTGTACCGAAATGGTCTGCCGTTTCCTTTACCATTCTCTTCACATCATCAATTTCCCTGACATCCATTTGAACAGTTAGCACCTGGCCAGCTTCCTTTTCTATTTCTTTTTTTGCAATCTCGAGCCTCTCGATCGATCTCCCTGTGATTGCCACTTTAGCCCCTGCATTCACAAACTTTTCTGCCATATATTTTCCCATACCGCTTGATCCACCAGTAATAATGACCACTTTATCGCGCATTATGATTCCCCCTCAAAAAAATGAATGATTCTTCATTTATTCTACCATTTATAATAAGAATATTCTAACTATTAATTTTATAAATGGTTATTCATATTAGCTTTCATGGTTTTAGACTCGTTTTCACATATAAATCCTTCAAACGCTTCATCTCAAAAATGGACAGGCGCATTCACTAGCTTATTCCATAAAATAATAATGAAAAGATAAAAATGAAGAAAAAGGAGGCTGTCTGATGAATTCTTACTATATGCCACAAGCAATGTACCGCAATCCGCAGGATACCCGTTTCTTTCCCTTTTTGCCGTTTGTTGCAGGCCTAGCTACTGGTGGTCTGCTGACCATCCCATTCCTGTATGCAGGAAGACCGTACTATCCACCACCTTATCCAATGTATCCTCCTTATCCACCAGCATATCCACCGTATGGGGGGTATGGAGGGTATGGAGGAATGCCTGGTGGAGGTGTTCCATATCCTGCAGTGTAACTTCCAGCAATATCAATATTGACTATAAAAGAAAAGCAGACATCCTTCATCGTCTGCTTTTTACCATTTTTTCATGTAGTAATAAATATTCAATAAAGTTATCCTTCATTTCTATTTTTTTAAAAAACAGGTATAATAAAATTGTTTAAAAGAAATGAAAGGAGAACGTATGTTGACTTATGCTAGAAGCGATTCCTCAACAAATTTGAGTTTAACTATTGAAAACCTCTCCCAGGCCATCTATATTGTCAACCGGCATGCAAAAACTGCACCAAACCCCAAATTTTTATATCAAATGAAAAAAGAGGCCCTCCAAAAAATGATCACGGAAGGGAAGGCTAAAAAAATTGGTCTTCATTTCTCCGATAATCCAAGAAACAGCCAACAACAATCAGATGTTCTTGTCGAATGCGGAAAATACTTATTTCATATCCCACCGGTAAAATCCGATTTTTCAGAACTCCCTCATTTGGGTAAATTGGATGAAAGAGTCCGAAACCCTAAGGCGACATTCTCACTGAATCAGGCAAAAGGATATTTGCTTGCATACACCGGTTTTTCCGAGCCGAAGGAAACTGCAACCGTGGCAGCAAACCGCCGGTCCTTCCAAAAACCTGTATTTAAAAAGTTAGGAGAAAAATATTAAAAAAAGCCGGAAATTCCGGCTTTTTTTGCTTAAAGAATATATTTGTCGATGGAAAGGATTAATTCTGCGATTTCTGGTTTACTGATTTGTTCTTCCGCGCCGACCATTTTCCCTTTATGTCGAAGATCATCCGTAATTAAAGAAGAAAAGATGATCACCGGAATATCAGCAATGGCCGGGTTATCCTTTACTCTTTTTGTTAAATGATGTCCGTCCATTTTAGGCATTTCAATATCAGTGATAATCATCTGAACCTCTTCTTTCACCTCTTTGCCTGCAGCAGCCAGGCTCTCAAGAAAATTCAGTGCATCAAGCCCGTTTTCAAAAAACTCCACATTATTAAATCCTGCTTCACTGAGTGTATCAAATAGAAGCTTTCGCAATAGAGGAGAATCTTCAGCAACGATCAATTTTTTATTTGACCGCTCCCTTTCACCTAATTTTCTTACTTCCTGAACGTTAATTCCGGACTCAGGATTAATTTCAACGATAATTTTTTCGAAATCAAGCAATAAAATCATCTCGCCATTCAGTTTCACGACACCAATAATTTGGCTGTCGTAACCTTTATACATATCGGAAGGTTTCTCGATCTCCTGCCAAGAAATACGATGGATTTTGCTGACGCTGTGAACATGAAAAACAATTTTTTGTTTATTAAACTCTGTGACAATAAATTTATCTTGCACCGAGTTGTCTGAAGGAGGATAACCAAGCGCCTCAGCAATGTTTACAACAGGCAGCACTTCTCCCCTCAACTCAATGATTCCTTCGACATTCGGATGTGAATGAGGAATACCAATTATCGGTACAGGGTTGATAATTTCCTTTACTTTTATTACATTAATTCCAAATTTATTTTTGCCAACACTAAATTCAACAATTTCCAATTCGTTTGTACCACTCTCAAGCAAAATACCTTTATTATTTTCCATATAACGTTCTCCTTTAAAAAGTTGTACCATTAATAATATATCATGAAAAGAGCCCGTTATTTTTTTCTTTCCATCAACCAAGTGCCTTTTCTATTTGTTGTTTATGATGCAAATCATGTTCTACGAAGTCCTTGAAGTAATCTCTAATTGTCAGCAAGTGCGAGCCAATCGTAAAGGAGATCTCCAACTGTTCTTCCGTCAATTCGTTCAACAGCTTGATATACTGTTCCCTGACAATTAGAAGCTCGTTAATGATTTCATTTTTTGAAATGCCGCTATGCGCATAATTTGCTGCTTCATCATTTACTTTCTGAAAATCAGGAAATGGTGTGAGGCTGGCCCCTTCCTGAAAAAAAGGAAATCTCTCAGAAAACGAATAGCGATCCCAGAACAATAAATGGGTAACTACAGCAGCGATTGACCATTTCCCTTCCGAAATTGGTTTCAGCCATTCATCTTCTCCTACCTCTTTTAAGGATTCCAGCCATGGAGAAAAAGCATGGTAATGATTCTTTATTTCTTCCTTATTCATTATAATCTCTCTCCCTAAAATAATATTAATTAGTCTTTTACGAAAATTAAGATAACCACATAATTATATCATCTCTATGTTCGCTTTCATCTTTTTTTCCGTTTTTCGATTTGAAGATTATATTTGAGGCTGCAATCCTATTAATCCTCTTCATCACACTCCACAATTATCGAAAAATACGGTATGATAAATTTAAAAAATATAGGATGGCTTGTACCCCTTTATGATTTTTATAAAAGAATTGGAAGGATGACTTATAATAGTGGAACATCTAATAAACCCACGGGTAAAGGGAATTGAGATCTCCGGTATACGGAAATTTTTTAATATGGTTTCAGATACGAAGGATATGATATCGTTAACAATTGGCCAGCCGGATTTTCCAACCCCTGAGCATGTGAAGAACGCGGGACTGCGTGCGATACAGGAAAATTTCACATCCTATACACACAATGCGGGGCTATTGGAATTGAGAAAAGCTGCTGCCTCTTTCGTAAACAAAAAATACGGCCTCATTTATGATCCAGAATCAGAGGTTATTGTCACAACCGGTGCGAGTGAGGCAATCGATATCGCCTTGAGAACCATACTTACAGAAGGATCGGAAGTAATATTGCCTGGACCGGTTTATCCCGGTTATGAACCGATTATCACCCTTTGCGGAGCCACACCTGTGTTTGCGGATATAAGGGATAGCCAATTCAGGTTTACCGCTGAGGTAATCGAAAAACACTTAACGAAAAATACACGATGTGTTATTTTGCCTTATCCATCAAATCCGACCGGAGTAAGCCTGACAGAGGCTGAATTAAAGGAAATTGCTGAACTTTTATCAAGTCGTGACATCTTTATTCTCGCCGATGAAATTTATAGTGAGCTCGTATATGACCAAAAACATTTGTCCATTGCTACTTTTATTAAAGAAAAGACGATTGTGATTAACGGATTATCCAAATCCCATTCAATGACCGGCTGGCGCATTGGACTCCTGTTTGCTCCTGAAAGCATCTCTAAACATATTTTAAAAGTACATCAATACAACGTAACATGCGCAAATTCCATTGCTCAAAAAGCTTCGGTCGAAGCGCTTACGATCGGCATCGACGACGCACTTCCAATGAAGAAAGAATATGAAAAAAGAAGAGAATATGTATATGACCGACTTGTCGGCTTGGGACTTGATGTAATAAAGCCCGATGGAGCATTTTATTTCTTTGTAAAAATTCCTGCTTACATTTCATTGAACTCTTTCGATTTCTGTCTGGAGCTCGTTCAGCAAGCAAAGGTCGCCGTCGTACCAGGCAGCGCTTTTTCAGACTATGGGGAAGGCTATTTCCGCCTCTCGTTTGCCTGCTCAATGGACGCTTTGGAAGATGGCCTGAATCGGATTGGTCTATATCTTTCTAAGCGGATTGTCTAGTTTCTACTAAAAAGGCTGGAGAAAGAAGTTATTTTTTATGACTTCTTCCTCCAGCCTCTTCAATTAAAATCATCCGTGTATTTTACAAGGGAAATACTATATTTGACTCCATTTTTCCTCATACCATTTGGATGCAGCTTCAACTTCTTGCATCGTCAGTTGATGACCATAGTTTTCCCAATGAAGATGTATCGTCGCATGTGCTTTTTCGAGTAAGTTTTGGAGCTCTTCAGACTCAAGCGGCGAACAGATTGGGTCATTTTTTCCAGCGCCAATGAAAACGAGCTTACCAGAAAGATCGGGAAGTTCAATCCCTTTTCTTGGAACCATTGGATGGTGGAGAATGGCTCCCTTTAAGGCGTCTTGATAATGGAAAAGGAGACTTGCTGCAATATTAGCCCCATTTGAATAGCCGACCGCTAACACATTTCGGCGGTCAAAACCATATTTACTTGAAGCTTCATCGAGAAAATCATTTAATTCCTTTGTCCTGAAAACAAGATCCTCTTCATCAAATATCCCTTCTGCCAATCTTCTAAAAAAACGCGGCATGCCATTTTCAAGCACATTTCCTCTTACACTCAATATCGAAGCCTGCGAGTCAATTCTGGCTGCCAGAGGCAATAAATCTAATTCATTCCCGCCGGTCCCATGGAGTAAAAGCAGAGTAGGCGCTGATTCCTTTGTACCTTTTTGAAAAATATGCTTCATCATTCTTCTCCTTTCATTCCGTCCAATTCTCTTACCTGAATAGGTAGCAATACATGCATTATTTTTTCTCGATGGTTTTCATATTGTTCAGGCAGCATTAACTTGCTTCCCATCGTTTCCAATGATTCATCATGAGCAAACCCTGGGGGGTCTGTGGCTATTTCAAATAAAATTTCTCCATGTTCTCTAAAGTAAATCGCATTAAAGTAGTTTCTGTCCTTTACATCAGTTACACCATATCCCAAACCCTCGATAAGTTTTTTCCACTCCAATTGATCGGAATCGTCCTTCGCTCTCCAGGCAATGTGATGGACGGTACCCACTCCCATACGCCCCCTACCCGTTCCTGAAGCTTTTAAATCAATGATATTTCCAATATCAGACGATGCTTTAAATCGCATAAAATCTTTCTCGGAAGCGATTTTCGTCAAACCCAATCCCTTCTCCAATAATTCCGCCGTTTTCTCAGGCTGTGCGGAAAACAAGGTCGCCCCTCCAAATCCTTTAATTGCCACCTCAGCAGTAATGGAGCCAAACTCCCATGTATTCGAATCGCCAGCTTCCCTTTCAACGATTTCTAATTGTAGTCCATGGGGATCGACGAATTGTAAATAAGTTTCTCCGAAACGTTCCGATTTTGTAAAAGTGATGTCAAAGCTCTGGAGCCTTTTTTCCCAAAACTCCATCGCTCCCTTCGGTATAGCATAAGCAGTTAATCCTACTTGTCCATCTCCGATTCTTCCTTTATTTGCCCTATTCCATGGAAAAAAAGTAATAATGGTGCCCGGGCTTCCTTCTTTATTTCCGAAGTACAGATGATATGTTCCCGGATCATCGAAATTGACCGTTCGTTTGACCATCCGTAAACCAAGCACTCCTGCATAAAAATCCACATTTTCTTGCGGATTGCCAACAATTGCAGAAATATGGTGAATTCCCATTGATTGCTTCATCATTTACACTCACTCCTTACTATATCAACAAAATGTACCATAAAGTTTCTTGTATCATTGCAATACGATCCAAATATTTTCGGAAAAATCTTGCACTTAATTTTCTCTATTCCATTTGTATTTATTAAAAATTCTACAAAATTATATTTAATTAAAATATCTTGAATATGAGATAACGATAAATCATCCTTCCATTTGTGTCAAACATTTTGTTTAATAGGGCTAGCAATGAGGAGACTTAAAAAAGAACAAATAGGAGATGCCGAATGTCAGGCATCTCCCTTTTTTGTTTTATTATTACATTTTTAGTCCTTCCAATACTTGTACAATGCCTGTGTCCCGCTATTACCTTCCCCTTTTTCATCAAGCTGATCATACAACGATTTAGCAAGTGCAAGTCCTGGTGCATCCATTCCCATTTTTTCGGCTTCCTCGAGGGCAATTTTCATATCCTTGATAAAGTGTTTGATATAAAAACCTGGCTCAAAATTCCCGTTCAGAATGCGTGGTGCCAAATTGCTTAGAGACCAGCTTCCCGCTGCCCCCGTCGAAATGCTTTTCAATACATTCTCAGGATTAAGACCCGCTTTTTCTGCATAAATGATGGCTTCACAGACACCCATCATATTTGAAGCAATGGCAATTTGATTACACATTTTTGTATGCTGACCGGATCCGGCTTTCCCTTGATAAACGATATTGGTACCTAGCTTCTCAAATATCGGTTTCACTGCCTCAAAAGCATCTTTATCTCCACCAGCCATGATGGCAAGCTTTGCTTCCTTAGCTCCAACATCTCCTCCAGATACAGGAGCATCTATTGCAAAAATTCCTTTTTTTGCTGCTTCCTCATAAATTCTCACTGCAAGTGATGGTGTTGACGTTGTCATATCAATTAAAAAGGAATCTCTGCGCGCGCAGTTTATTATACCGTTTTCTCCAAAATAGATTTCTTCAACATCATAAGGGTACCCAACCATTGTAAAAATGACGTGGGCGTTTTGGGCAGCCTCCTTAGGAGTATTAGCCCACTTTGCACCTTTAGCAAGCAAGTCTGCCGCTTTTTCTTTTGTTCGATTATAAACAACTAGAGAATAGCCTCCCTCTAGTAAATGTCCTGCCATACTCTTTCCCATTACACCTGTGCCTATAAATGCGATTACTGTATTCTCTGGTGTCAGCATCCTGATACTTCCTCTCTTAACTTTTATATCTCGGTAATATTTTATCATGGTTGAAATACTTTTCACCAATATTCGCAACGAAAAAAAAGACCGGGACTACTTCCCCGATCTAAGTGCTCAATCTCCAATTTTGCACATTCATAGTTTATCCCTTGCAGTGAATTTTATTCGCAGTTTTTTAAAGTTTGTCTATATTAAATTTGCCTGTTGATTTCCGCTCCCATCAACATAGTGGTTAATATCAACAATGTTTTTTAGTATAGCCTAAAAGTTTAAAACAAATTAAAATTCGAATATTTCACAAAAAAATACCGACTGTAGCAACAGCCGGCCAATTAGGGGGAAAATGAGAATGATTAGCAAACACTAATTGATATCCAAGTGCTTACCACACTTATACCCATTTTTCCTGAAGTAAAACTTATTAAACATTTCATTAATATTACATTTTCGCAGCAGCTTTAACCGCTTCAACCACTTCAGCAGTCGTGCTCATGTTCAATACCTCTTGAGCAAGTTCTTGCATCCGTTTTCTGCTTAATTTACGTATTTGTGAACGAGCTTTCAAAATTGATGTGGCACTCATTGAAAATTCATCGAGGCCTAATCCTAAAAGAAGAGGTATGGCTGTTTCGTCTCCTGCCATTTCTCCACACATACCTGCCCATTTACCTTCTGCATGCGCAGCATCTATGACCATTTTTACCAATCTTAAAATAGAAGGGCTATATGGCTGATACAAATAAGCGACGCGTTGGTTCATGCGGTCAGCAGCCATCGTGTATTGAATCAAGTCATTTGTTCCAATACTAAAGAAATCTACTTCCTTAGCAAATTGATCAGCAAGAATGGCCGTCGATGGAATCTCAACCATGATCCCTAATTCAATTTTATCAGAAACAATTTGTCCTTCAGAAACGAGCTTGTCTTTTTCTTCGTTTAAAACAGCCTTTGCTGCACGGAATTCATCAAGAGTCGCAATCATAGGGAACATGATTTTCAAGTTTCCAAAACTGCTTGCCCTTAACAAGGCACGCAACTGGGTTCTGAAAATCTCCTGTTCTTCGAGACACAACCGAATCGCTCTGAAACCAAGGAAAGGATTCATTTCTTTAGGCAAATTAAGATATGGCAATTCCTTGTCTCCACCAATATCCAATGTCCGGACGACAACAGGCTTTCCACCCATGCCCTGCAACACTGATTTATACGCATCAAATTGTTCATCTTCAGTTGGCAATTGTTCTCGGCCCATATAAAGGAATTCTGTTCGGTATAGACCGACTCCTTCACCGCCGTTTTCAATAACACCTTTTAAGTCCTTCGGCGTTCCGATGTTCGCAGCCAATTCCACGTGATGGCCATCTTCAGAAAGCGTTGGCTCATTCACTAACTTTGCCCATTCAGCTTTTTGAGCTTCGTATTCTTTGTGGATACGATGATATTCTTCGACAACTTCAGGAGTTGGATTGATATGTACTTGCCCTTTCAATCCATCAACAATGACCAAATCACCATTATTGATTTCTTCAGTAGCCGTTTTCGTCCCAACCACAGCCGGTATTTCCATCGAGCGAGCCATTATGGCAGAGTGGGACGTACGGCCGCCTATATCAGTTGTAAAACCTTTAACAAACTGACGGTTTAATTGAGCTGTATCAGATGGCGTCAAATCTTCCGCAATGATGATGACTTCTTCAGCAATCATGCTTGGATTCACGACGTGAACACCCAACAAATGGGAGAGAACACGTTTCGTGACATCACGAATATCCGCTGCTCTTTCCTTCATATACTCATTATCCATTTGTTCGAACATCATGATGAACATATCCGCCGTTTCTTTCAGCGCATGCTCTGCATTGACATTCTCGGAACTAATCTTGTCTTCTATTGGTGCAATAAGCTCAGGATCGCTAAGAACAAGAAGATGTGCTTCGAAAATGGCTGCCTTATCCTGCCCTAAATCTACTCTTGCCCGATCACGAATGGCGGACAATTCCGACTTTGATTGTTCCAATGCCGAATGGAATCGTTGAATCTCCAGTTTGGCATCATCTACTGTCTTTTTTTCAAAAGATAGATCAGGTTCTACCAGGCGGTAGGCTTTTGCAATTGCAATTCCATTTGAAGCAGCAATACCATTTAAAAAAGTCATTATTCTGCCAAACCTTCTTTTTTCAGTGTTTCTTCTAGCGTTTTTACAGCTTCGTCTGCGTCGCTGCCATCCGCACTGATTTTAATGTCTGCACCTTGGCCGACACCTAAAGACATTACACCCATTATCGATTTTAAATTTACTTTTTTATCTTTATATTCTAGGTGGATTTCAGAATCGAATTTGCTTGCTGTTTGGACTAATAATGTCGCCGGTCTTGCGTGAATGCCAGTCTCTGCTATTACTTTGAATTGTTTTTCTGCCATGATTTATCAAACTCCTTTAAAATAAGAATAAATAAGTGATAACAAAATTTCATTACTTCTTCATTAACTTATACAATTTAGCCCTTTTAGTCAACTAAACCGTTAATAGATTAAAAATTAAGAAATATTCCATAAAAATACGCTGAATCATACACGTCCAATGGAGGAAGTTTTTATTGCAATGACACGTGGTTCAACCAATAATGTTTCGCCTTCTCAACTCCTAGCTTCGTTTGTATATCGGTACAAAACATCGCCCCCACGTTGAGCGATACCTCGAAAATTCTTGAAGTCTTCTCTTTTGACCAAAAGTTGGCGGAAAGGAAGGAAATCTTCTTTTTTCACAAAATACTCGGATAACTGACCTGACTTCAAATGATCCATAACTTCAATCATCATCTCATCTTTCACATTCTTCCCTCCTCTACTTTTTTCATATATTATAGTATATCATCTTTCACGTGAAAGAAATTTCTTCGCACTTAACAATGGAATTCCTGGCTAATTTATATACGTATTTTGAAGATTTTCTTATTTAATCGAAATTTTCAGCTTTTTTATGGAAAATTATTTAAATTGTCACATAAAAGCCTTTACGAACAAATAAAAGTAGTGCAAACTGTTATTTATATGGTTATTAGCTGCTAAGTAAAGGAGAGAGATAAATTGAAAAAAGCAGAAGTGGGGAATGTAATTGAGTTTCGCGATGGATTACAGGGGATTGTCGAAAAAGTCAATGAAAACTCGGTCATTGTCGATCTAACATATATGGACAATTATCGGGATTTGGAACTTGATCAACGTACTGTCATTAACCATAAAAATTATAAAATTATTAAAGAAACAGCTTATTAACACAGTTTTAAGTAATTTAATAGATTAAAAGATAAAAATAGAAGCTGTCAAAAAGACTGCTTCTTTTATTTTGCTCCTAATCATGACCAAATTATTTTAATATGAATCCCCTTTGCTTTCCATCTCCCTACTCTTAATCCACTATTACAATTTGTTCCATCAATCTTGGCTGAGGGGGCTGACCCTTTGTTTTTGAGACAGCCCACTCTCAATATTGCCGTTACAATTTTGGATTGATGTTGTCCTTTGTAATTTCTTTAAATGACTTTATTTTCCCATGGGGATTTTGATCTTGTTTTCTGACAGTCCATTCCCGCTCTTTTTCGCTTTTGGATTTGCTCATTGTTCTCCTCCTTTCCCTTTTTATCTTTTTCCATCCTACTTATTATTATTAAAAAAATTTACTTATACAGAATTTCTGTTACTTCATCTAGTTTGAAACGAATAGGCCTATTCGCTTATTTCTCAAATAATTGTAACGATTGAGAACATTTTTCGACTAAAATAATAACAGACATATCCTGAGGAGGAATATTATGATCAGATGGAACAGACTTTTAACAGGAGTGGGAATCACAGCAATCATCCTGTCAGGATGCGGAACTGCGCAAAATGCAGAGCAACAAAAAAATGGCAGCACACAACCGCAGACAGAAGTGGCAAAGACGAAAGATAAAAAAACAGAAACGGTTCACAGTAATGTGTCGAAGGATGGAAGTGTTAACCCGAATTCTAAGAACAATAAAATAGTTGCCTCAAAACAGCAAACCGTCCGTTTATTGGAACAAAAGATATCCTATAACCAAAACGGGACGAAGAAGGAAGAAACGGCGTTTTTAAAACATTCAAACAATGATGCATATTCTCTTTATGTTTTGCCAGAATATGAGTTATCTGCAGAGGAACCTAACCGAGATATTATTGCCTTAAAGTCAAATGGAACCATCTTTATGCGCATTGAAACGTTATCTGACGATCTAGATATGAATTCGGCAAAAGAAACGATGAAAACGGAACTTTCGGCAATCAATTCCGGAGTAAAGGAAATACAAGTTCCACAAGATGACTTTTTTCAAAATGCTATAGCGATGGAAGTTCAAAAGGATGGGGATGTTGTAACTTCTTACATTATTCCTGATTCAGGAATCAAAATTAAATTGACCCTTTATACGAAACAAGATTTAGACAATCGAGATGCATTTTTACAAATGGCAAAAACCATATATAAGGAAAAAGGAATGAATTAATAAAAACCCGACGAAAGTTTAGTTAGCGGGTTCAGTTCTGACGTATAAAATACTAAAACCACCAAAAAATAGATCAGAAAAAGAGCTTGGAGAATATTCCAAGCTCAGGCTGTCGAAAAACATTCGACAGCCTTTTATTTTATTTATTTTTTTATCAAATCACCGCGTTAATATGTTATAACATTATTAAAAATTACCTCATTAAACAGGTCTGTTGATTTGCGCTCCACGCGCTTCGCTTTCCGCGGGCGTGCCGGGGAGCTTCCTCGGCGCTTCGCTCCTGCGGG
>JAUZPT010000480.1 GCA_030705745.1 Bacillota bacterium
CACAACTTGCCTCTTCGCAAAAAAACGATCAACATAAAAATTTACATAAACGTCTCGTAAGGAACCATCCGAAGCAATTGCTTTTGGATGCCGAGGATCGCTTTACTCGCAAACAAAAAGAATTGAAACGGGCGATGATTCAAATCGTTAGGAGTAAGCAAAAGGAATTTGATCATGCAGTTTCAACATTACAGGCTTTAAGTCCGTTAAAAATAATGGAGCGAGGCTACAGTCTGGTTTATTCGGAAGAAGGAACAATCGTAAAAAGCATTTCACAAGTCGAAAAAAAGAAAATGCTTCAAATCAACCTATCAGACGGCAAAATAAACTGCCGAATCGAGGATATTAAGGAGAGTGAATAGCGTTGAAAGAAGAAAAAAAAGTAAGTTTCGAAGAAGCAATGAGCCAGCTTGAAGTGATTGTGGATCGATTGGAAGAAGGAGATGTTCCCCTGGAGGAAGCGATTTCGATTTACAAAAATGGAATGGAGCTCTCCAAACTGTGCCATGATAAATTAAAGAATGTAGAAGAACAATTGACACAAATTATCACGGAGGACGGCAAATCGGAAAGCTTTTCGATTGATGAGGAGGACTAGATGTTGGGAACAAAGCAATTGGATGTATTTATGGCTACGTTTAAACCTCTTCTTGATGAAGAGCTTAGGGCACAAGTGGAAAAACTTGAGGCGCCAAAAGTAATAAAGCAAGCGATGAATTATTCGCTTGAAGCGGGAGGGAAGCGGATCCGTCCGTTATTATTATTCGCCACTTTGGATGCATTCAATGTAAATCCAGCAAATGGGCTTCTTCCAGCTGCAGCGGTCGAGATGATTCATACATATTCGTTGATTCATGATGATTTGCCGAGCATGGACGATGATGATTTAAGAAGAGGCAAGCCGACGAATCACAAGGTGTTTGGCGAAGCTTATGCAATATTGGCAGGTGATGCATTGTTAACCTACAGCTTTCAGCTTATTGGGGAAATGGAGCGCGGCACAGCTTCGGATGAAACGAAATTGAAGCTGATTCTCGAAATGGCAAAAGCTGCAGGTGCCGAGGGTATGGTCGGTGGCCAGGTTGCAGACATGGATGGTGAAAACAAACAGCTTGCGCTGGAAGAGGTTGAATATATCCATATTCATAAAACCGGCAAACTTCTCGCATTCTGTGTAATTGCTGGTGCACTGATGGCAGAAGCAGAAAAGGAACAAATTGATCTACTAGCAGCTTTTGCTCATCACCTTGGCCTGGCGTTTCAAATCCGGGATGATATTCTGGACGTTGAAGGGTCTGAAGAATTAATTGGCAAACCTGTTGGAAGCGATAAAGTTAACCAAAAAAGCACCTATCCATTTCTCCTAACAATAGAAGGCGCAAAAAGGGCATTAAACCAACACATCGAGCTTGCCAAGGAGTCCTTAAGAAAAACTAATTTGCAGGCACAATTACTTTTTGAAATAACAGATTTGATTGCTTTCCGTAATCACTGATCCAATGGTTATTTGAGTCATATTCTTACTTGTGTTATAATTTTTTATTGAGTTAAAATCTGCTAAAGTGATGCCGTTATCACGCATGTGTTAGCGGCTATTTTTTAAAATAAATCTCAAATATTGTCGAAAATGATATAATTTCTTGTAGAAAATACCTTTATTAGTTAAAGTACAGAAAAAGCATCAATCTTTTGTGAATACGTGATGAAAGTGAGTGGTCCAAAAAATGGATCTGTTATCAATAAAAGACCCTGCCTTTTTAAAAGGGCTGTCAAATAAGGAACTGGAGAACTTGAGCGAGGATGTTCGCCGATTCTTAATTGAAAAGTTGTCCGTAACTGGAGGCCATATTGGACCGAACCTTGGTGTAGTTGAATTGACGATTGCATTACATAAATGCTTCAACAGCCCTCATGACAAAATTATTTGGGATGTTGGCCATCAGTCATATGTGCATAAAATACTGACCGGGCGTGCTGGTGAATTTGATTCCCTGCGCCAATTCAAAGGTTTATGCGGATTTCCGAAGCGCATTGAAAGTGTACATGATGTTTGGGAAACGGGACATAGTTCAACATCTCTGTCGGCAGCAATGGGCATGGCTATAGCCCGGGATATAAAGAAGGAAAATTCCTATATTGTACCTGTAATAGGAGATGGAGCTTTAACTGGCGGCATGGCGCTTGAAGCCTTAAACCATATCGGCCATGAAAAGAAAAATATGATTGTCATCCTGAATGATAACGAAATGTCGATTGCTCCCAATGTCGGCGC
>JAUZPT010000481.1 GCA_030705745.1 Bacillota bacterium
AACGAAGTCGCGTTACACAGTTATCAATATCCGTTACATTCTCTTTGCCGCCAAGCGCTGCAAGATATTGATTCGCAAGTTCCTTGTAATTTCCTTTCGAAGCGGTGCTTGCAGTGAATTCGCCATCAATCTCGTCTTCCCGCCCCGGCGTCTTAAGGTCGAATTTTTTAATAAGGAAGTAGAAAATCACGAAATACAATACCGCGTATACAAGACCGACAACCAAGAGCAGCAGCGGTTTTTGCGCGATGCCATAATTCAGGACGTAATCAATTGCCCCTGCTGAAAATCCAAAGCCGTGATGAATGCCAAGCAAATACGTAATCGATAAAGATAACCCTGTTAAAACGGCATGGATGACGTATAAAAGTGGAGAAAGGAACATGAACAGAAATTCAATCGGTTCTGTAATCCCAGTTAAAAAAGATGTGAAGGCAACACCAATTAACATCCCCGTAACGGCTTTCCGCCGTTCCTTTTTCGCTGCAGCAATCATCGCAAAAGCGGCGGCTGGCAGACCAAACATCATGACAGGAAAGAAACCTGTCATAAATATCCCCGCGCTCGGATCTTTCGCAAAGAAGCGCGATAAATCTCCTTTTACTACTTTTCCTGCCGCGTCTTTAAAGGATCCGAATTCAAACCAGACAAGCGTATTGAGCACATGGTGCAAACCGACCGGGATTAACAGACGGTTCAGGAAGCCGAACACCCCAACCCCTAGAGCGCCTGCACCTGTTATCCATGTCCCAATATTATTGATTCCGTCTTGTATCGGCGGCCAAATATAGCCAAAAATCGCTGCCAGCACCAGCATGACAAGTGAGGTGATTATCGGTACAAAGCGCCTTCCACTGAAAAATCCGAGCCAGTCAGGCAGCTTGACCGCATTATACTTGTTGTACAGCAAACCTGCGATGATACCTGAAATAATCCCTCCAAGAACAGCCATATTAATATTCTCGTTTATGGCTCCTGTTGCTTTCGTTAAAATTAAATACCCGATCGCACCGGCTAGTGAGGCAGAGCCATTTCCGTCCTTCGACAACCCCGTTGCTACACCAATCGCAAACAACAACGGAAGGTTTGAAAAGACGGCATCGCCTGCTGAAGAAATAAATTTAATATCCAATAAGTCCGGCTGGCCAAGGCGAAGCAAAAGTGCTGCTGCAGGTAAAACGGCAATAGGAAGCATCAGTGCTCGGCCAATACGCTGTAAAAACCCTAACAATACAAACACCTCTTTCTTCATTTAGTTTGAAAAGACCTTAGACGGCGAAACCTTGAGCGTGATTGAAAAAATTTCACCGTTTGTACATTTTATAAATCATTTCGACGGAATAGACTACATACGAATAAATTTTACAAACAAGCTATGGAGGAAACGGGAGAGTTAAGAGTATGAGCGCATATTTGGTGAACATAAAAAAACAGGGTGCGCATTCGTCAATGCGCACCCTGTAGGTGAAGGTAATCTTTATTTCTTTAAGTTGTAGAAAGATTTGATTCCAAGGTATTGAGAAGTTTCGCCCAATTGGTCTTCGATGCGAAGCAATTGGTTGTATTTAGCCACACGGTCAGTACGTGAAGGAGCACCTGTTTTGATTTGACCTGCATTTGTTGCAACAGCAATGTCGGCAATCGTATTGTCTTCTGTTTCCCCAGAACGGTGAGAGATGACAGCCGTATAGCCTGCACGCTTCGCCATTTCGATGGCATCGAATGTTTCAGTCAATGTACCAATTTGGTTAACTTTGATTAGGATCGAGTTACCGATACCTTTTTCAATGCCTTCCGCAAGCTTTGTTGTGTTTGTTACGAACAAGTCGTCCCCAACTAGCTGAACTTTTCCGCCAAGGCGTTCTGTTAACAGCTTGTGGCCTTCCCAGTCGTTTTCGTCAAGACCGTCTTCGATTGAGATGATTGGGTATTTAGAAGCCATTTCTTCATACCAGTCAACCATTTCAGCAGATGTTTTCACAACACCTTCGCCAGCCAAATGGTATTTGCCGTCAGCCTTGTTGTAGAACTCAGAAGATGCTGCGTCCATTGCAAGCATTACATCTTCGCCTGGCTTAAAGCCTGCTTTTTCGATTGCAGTTACAATTGTTTGCAATGCTTCTTCGTTGGAACCAAGGTTAGGAGCAAATCCGCCTTCGTCACCTACTGCTGTAACAAGGCCTTTGCCTTTTAATACGGATTTAAGTGAATGGAATGTTTCTGCGCCCCATCTGATGGCTTCCTGGAAGTTGCAGGCGCCGACA
>JAUZPT010000482.1 GCA_030705745.1 Bacillota bacterium
AAATCTCGGTCAAAGAAAAAGGCAATATGCTTGAATTTTGTGTCGCTGATACCGGGCAGGGCATTCCGGAAGATAAGTTTGAAGCAATCTTTAAATCCTTTGAGCAGGTGGATACATCCTCAACCCGAGGATATGGCGGTACAGGTCTGGGGCTGCCGATTACCAAATATTTCGTCGAATTAATGGGAGGAAAAATCTGGGTTATATCGGAACTTGGAGTTGGCTCTGCCTTTACTTTCACAATTCCCATAGCCCCAAAAAGTTCCGGCGCTTTGACTGCCGCCCCAAAAAAGAACTCTGAAATTGCAGCAACAAAAATGCAGAGAACTGCAGATAAAAACATCAATATACAAACAAAAGCTCCCAAAATTCTACTTGTTGATGACGATACCGTCAACTTACAGGCGGCTTCTTCGATTCTCAGAATCGGCGGCTTTCATGTTATTACGGCGCATAGCGGCCTTGCCGCATTGGCGCAGCTTGAAAAAGTCTCTGATTATTCCCTAGCAATTTTGGATGTTATGATGCCGGAAATGTCCGGATTTGAATTGTGCCGTGAAATCCGAAAAAGCAAAACCTGCTTTGAATTGCCTGTGCTGATGCTGACCGCCAGAACTGCAGTAAATGATATCGTCATGGGGTTTGAAGTCGGAGCAAACGATTATCTTGCAAAACCTTTTGAACCCGAAGAGCTTCTTGCAAGAGCCAAAATGCTGACGGGACTCAAAGAATCAGTTGATACGGCGCGCTCAGCTGAGGCTGCCTTTTTGCAGGCACAGATTAAACCGCACTTCTTATTCAACACACTCAATGCGATTTCTTCATTCTGCGATACAGATTCTGAACAAGCGCAAAGGTTGATTGACGATTTTTCCAATTACCTGCGTTGCTGCATTGACTTTAAAAGTCTTGAGTCATTTTGCCCCCTACAAGACGAATTAAATCTTGTGAAATCCTACATATCCGTTCAGAAAGGCCGTTTTGGAGATCAGTTTAATGTAGAATTTGATATCGACGGGATGGTCAATGTTCAAGTTCCACAATTTTCGATTCAGCCGCTGGTAGAGAACGCCATCAATCATGGATTGCGAAAAAGAGGCGGACAAGGAACAGTTGTTATTTCGATAAAACAATTGGATGATAGCGTTCGTATTGCAGTTGAAGACGACGGACAGGGAATCGAGTCGGATAAGCTTCAAACCCTGTTCGAAAAAGACTCCGGGCGTGGAATTGCACTGTGGAATATTGACAGCAGGCTGAAAACATTTTATGGGCAGGGTCTCAAAATTATAAGTACGGTCGGCAAAGGCACAACGGTATTCTTTGATATTCCTTCGCGAGGTGAATTTAAATGATAAAAGCGGTTATTGTGGACGATGAGCCTCCATCTCTTCGGAAACTGGCAAAGCAGATGGCCGAAAGCGGTATGGCTGAAGTTGTTGGAGCATTTTTAAGGCCGACAGAGACGCTCGAATTTCTTTGTCAGAATGAGGCCGACGCCGTTTTTCTTGATGTGGAAATGCCGGATATGAATGGCATTGAGCTTGCAAGCCGAATCCTTGATTTGCGAAAAAATATGGCTGTGGTTTTTATAACCGCTTACGATCAGTATGCGGTTGAGGCGTTCCGCGTCAATGCGCTTGATTATCTGTTAAAGCCTGCGTCAAGCGAGCGAATTAAACAATCACTAGTCCGGATTGCAGCCCAAAAAAGCATTCCAGAAGTTTGCGGTGGGCTGAGTGTCCGCTGCTTCGGGCGATTCCAGGTGCTTGCAGGCACAGATGAAATCAAGTTTCGTACCGAAAAAGCGGAAATGCTGCTCGCATTTTTAATTGATAGCGGCGGAAATTACGTGAGCCGAAACAAAATCATTGACAGTCTTTGGGAGGATTTTGACGGTGACCGCGCCGTTACACATTTCAATACCACTCTCCATAATGTAAAAAAAGCGCTGCTTCAGTATGGCGTACAAATTTCCATTCAGTATGATAAAGGAAACTACCGTTTAGAAACCGACGGGCTTGACTGTAATTATCTGAAGTTTCTTGATTTTGAGAAAAAAGGCGCGGGTGTTTCCAAAGAAACAATAAAAAATTATGAGGAAGCAGTTAGTCTTTGTGACGGCGAATATCTGTCAGGGTGGGAGTTTAGCTGGGCAGCAGGCAAACGTCTTATGATTGAGGAGCGGATTTTCAGGCATTTATTGGACATGTCACGCTTTTACAGGGCGGAGTGCACCTATGTGGAGGAAATCAAG
>JAUZPT010000483.1 GCA_030705745.1 Bacillota bacterium
ATTCTGCCAAAATCGTCATTCAAAAAGGAGTACTGAAAAGGTTGACCTGGCGCCATCTGCTTCCAAACTTTCTCAATGGATTCAATTACTTGTTGGGAACTGTTGGTGCTAAACCGCAAGATCACGCTTCCATCGCTTTTACCGGGGAAAATGCCCAACGCCAGAATACCTTCTTTCATCGATGAAAAATGAAAGTCTTTCACCACGCCTATCACCGTCCAGTCTTTTATTTTGTTTGGATCAGGAGAGCCATCTGGGAGTTGACCACTAAAGGTGCTGACCTTTTTTCCAATCGGGTCATCACCTAGTTCAAATTGATGCACGGCTCTTTCATTAAGAATTACAGCCGAAGAGTCCGAAGGAAACTGGTTGGAGAAGTCTCGCCCCAATTTTATTTTCATTCCCATAGTTTTGATATAATCGAAATCGGCCGTCCAATTTTGCAAACTCACTAAGTTGTCAGGCGTGGGTTGCTTGCCCTCTTTCCAAAACGCATTATCATTTCGCCAACTGTCAGCGCCTTCTACAGGTAGAAAACCAGAAACGGTTCCATTTGCAATGGCGCTTATTTTTAAAGTCTCAGTTTTAAACGACTGAACATTTGGGCGGAGCGCATACGCATCATGAATAATGATTACCTGATCTTTTTCGAAACCCAGTTTTTTATTTTGGATGTAATTCAATTGGCGGTTCACGGTGATGGCACCAACAATTAATGAAATGGAAATCACGAATTGGAAAACAACGAGCGCACTTCGGATGAGTCCACTTTTCATACCGAGCGCCACGTGGCCCTTTAAAACATTTACCGGTTTAAAAGCAGAAAGAAAAAATGAAGGATATAATCCGGCCATTATACCTATCGCCAGCGATGAAACGAAAAGGATCAAATAAAAGATCGCATTGCCTACCGGAAGGCTGAGCTGCTTTAACGATAAGTTATTAAAATAAGGTAGGAATAAATAACATAGAACAATGGCTAACAAAAATGAAAACAGGGTAACTAAAATTGATTCTAAAAGAAACTGCCGAACTAAGTGCGAACGCAATGAACCCATTACCTTTCGAATCCCGACTTCTTTTGCCCTATTGCTCGACCTGGCAGTTGATAAGTTCATGAAATTAATACAAGCAATTGCCAAAATGAATGCAGCGATAGTGCTGAATAAATAGATGTAGGTGATGCTGCCGTTTGGCTCAAATTCACCCTTTAAATCAGAGTGAAGATGAATATCCAACAAAGGAGTTAATGTTATTTCATATTTGTTTCCTGATCCTCGAAACTTTTCCATGGTGAATTCCCCACCTAATACCTGAGCGATTTGTGGGCCAACGTATTTTTCCAAAAATCCAGGCAATTTTTTTTCTAATGCTTTCGCGTCTGCTCCTTCTTTGAGCAAAAGATAGGTCTGGAAATTATTGCTCAAATAAGCAGTTGATTGCGCCTCTTTGGCAACGGGCCAATCACCTACCATCGCAATAAGTATTTCAAAATGAAAGTGTGAAGATGATGGAATGTCTTCATATATGGCAGTGACCTTTCCGTTGTATTTATTATCTAAAATTAATGATTGTCCTAGTGCACTCTTTCCTGGGAAATATTTATTCGCGATACTTTTGCTGATAGCAATACTTGCGGGTTCTTTTAGAGCTGTGTTCGGATCGCCTTCTAAAACTTTCACGGAAAAGATTTTAAAGAAAGTACTGTCCGTCCATATTACCTTCCGTTCTTTAATACTTTCTTTTCCCTCTGTTGTTTTAACCAGGTAGCTGCCATAATCACGGAACCGCACAGTTGCCTCAATTTCTGGATAGTCTTGTATGAGCGAATGGGCAAAAGGTGCAGAGCTGTAAGCCATCGTCATATGGTTGCCCCCAAACTTTATTTCATTGTTAATACGGTAAATGCGATTGGCTTTAGTGTTGTATGTGTCGTATCCCAATTCATCAATTATAAACAACACAATAACTAGGCAGGCGGCCACACCAATGGCAAGTCCAGTGATATTGATGAATGAATAAATACTTTGTTTGCGCAAATTGCGCCACGCGATAGTAAAGTAATTCTTTATCATGTTCTTAGTTTTTTGATTTTGTAATTGGATCGATTCTTTTTGTGTTTCACGAAGGCCGCTGGTATGGCCAAATGATTTTAAAACTTTTAAATAAGCATCAATAAAATTTTCTCCGTTGTTAATTTCACATTCCACCGCAGAACAAACATGATCAATC
>JAUZPT010000484.1 GCA_030705745.1 Bacillota bacterium
ACAACTGTTGCGATTACTTGTTCATCGGGTAGATGAAGACCGAATCTCCGTGAGAGAACTCACGATTACGTGTTCATCAGGTGGATGAAGACCGAATCTTCGCGAGAGACCCCGCGATTACGTCTTCATCGGGGAATGAAGACGCAAGAAAGATAAAAATGTTCTTAATGAGCGCCCTTATGGACAAAAACATCCAAGTAAAGTGGAAAAGTGTCCTTCACACCTTTTTAAAATGTCTACGTGTAAGGAGTGGTGAATAATAACTTGCGCCATTTATCAAAGATTTGACTTCTTTTTGGATGTTTTGCACCTCAAAAAAACCCGTTAGGCTTTAGCCAAATCGCCAGCTCTCCCAACTATCCATCCGTAAAAAAAAAAACGGCCTATCCCTTTATAAAAGGATAGGCCGCTTCTTTTTTATTGCCTTGCAGCGCCTTGAATATGGTACAACAAGTCGTCGACAATTTTCTTCCACGAGTATTGTTCCAATGCAAGTTTACGTCCATTCTCAGACATTGTTGCATACTCTGCTTCTGGTACCCTCACTAACTCGCGAACCGCTGCTGCGATACCTTCCTTATCCTCAGGCGGAGCAATTTTACCACACTTGTACTCCTCGAGAATGGCAGCACTTTCTCCATCGCCACAGTACAGTACCGGTGTTCCGGTCGAAAGTGCTGGAAAAATTTTCGACGGTCTTGCACCTTTGAACAATTCGATATTCCTCAGAGAAACGATGCTGTAATCCGCAAGCGAGAACATGTTGGGCATTTCTGAAACCGGCCCGGAGCCATAAAAGGTTACATTATCAAGCTTCATGTCTTCAACCATGCCAAGCAGCTTTTCACGCTCCTGGCCATCGCCGACAAAAAGGAAATGCGCTTCCGGGCACGTATCCTTCAAGAGAGAAGCCGCCTCCAAAACCGAATCGAGTCCCTGTGCGTAGCCGAGCGTTCCAGCGTACATAAAAACCTTCTTGTTTTCGATTCCAAGTTCCTTTAAGAGCGTCTCATTTTTCGGCATAGGCACAAACGTATCGGTATTCACTCCGTTAGGCAAAAGAAAAACATCGTCTTCACTCTTGCCTTTTCGAATCATGTAATCTCGGATTCCGTCTGTAGCTGTAGCAATTTTCCACGATTTTTTATACAAAAACCGCTCGAGCATTTCAGCCAGCTGGATGAATTTTTTATTTTTCAAAATGCCAAGCTCTACCGCTGACTCTGGCCAAATATCGGCTACGTTAAAGACAAACTTCGCCCGCTTCATCTTCGCACCCAGGTAGCCGGTGATACCAAGAAATAAAGGCGGCGAGTTGCAGATAATCACGTCCGTCGGCTTCGATTTCATAATTGAATAAAAGGCGCTGAATGTAAACGAGAAATAAGACATAAGCCGTTTCCAAAAACTCCCCTTTGGTGAAGGGTAGATCCATGAACGATGGACAGGAATGCCGTCCCAATTCTCGAACATGTAAAACATTCCTCTGTATTCCTCGGGAATGACTCCCTTTGGATGGTGAGGAAAAGCTGTAAGTACTTCCACCTGGTGTCCACGGTTTATTAATTCTTTACTTACTTCATAAACACGAATTTGAGGAGCACCCGTTTCTGGCGGGAAATGCTGGCATAAATAAATTACTCTCATTTGCCTGACTCCATTACTTTTGTAAGATTTGTTTTAAATATGCTTCAAGCTTTGGCCTTAAGTCCGGACGCTGCATCGCAAAATCGATGGATGCTTGCAAAAATCCGAATTTATCGCCGACATCATATCGGTTGCCTTTGATGTTATAAGAATAAATGTTTTCTTTTTCAAGCAGCTTGTCGATCGCATCTGTCAGCTGGATTTCGCCTTTTTTGTCTGGCTCGACTTGTGCGAGCATGTCGAAAATGGCTGGTGTTAAAATATAGCGGCCAACGATGGCCTGTGTGGAAGGAGCTTCCTCCACGGAAGGTTTTTCTACAAGGCTTTTTACCTTGTATAGCTCTCCCGATTGCTCTGAGTAATTGACAATTCCGTACTTATCCGTTTCTGAACGAGGAACTTCATTGCAGCCTAAAATGGACGACTGAACCTCATTGAACTGATCCATCATTTGCTTCAATGCTGGTACTTCGCTGTCCACAATATCATCGCCGAGCAAGACGGCAAATGGTTCATTTCCAATGAACTTCTTCGCACAGAGAACGGCATGGCCTAAACCGAGCGGTTCCTTTTGACGTACGTA
>JAUZPT010000485.1 GCA_030705745.1 Bacillota bacterium
ATGAAGGAACTTTAGCAGGGACTACCTATCTTGCATCATTAAGTCCCACCATCTTAAATTCAAGAGTTGTTGAAGTTAATGGAACAGCAATCGATATAACAATGGAAAAGAAAAATGAAATCAAAATTCGAGAAATGGAAAAACTTTCGGTGATTGGTGAATTAGCAGCTGGCATTGCCCATGAAATTCGAAATCCTCTAACTTCCCTTATCGGTTTCACGCAAATAATTAAGGAAAGCATAAATAATGTTGTCTTGGAAGAATATCTTAAAATCATGATGGACGAATTAAATCGCATAAATACTATCGTGAATGAATTTATGTTTATCGCGAAACCCAATGAAACGATGGTAATAAAAGAAACGAATATAAATACCTTAATCTCAGCTGTAATAAAATTCATGGAACCTCAGTCAAATCTAAAAAGTATAAAGATAACTTCAAAATCCGATTCTATCATTACAGCTTTTTGTGATCCTAATCAATTAAAACAGGTTCTCATAAATCTCCTCCAAAATGCGATTGAAGCAACAACGGATTCAAATAACAACATAGACCTTACTCTTGAAAATTTTAACGATGACCATTACATAATTAAAATTTCAGATAGAGGGGCAGGCATTTCCGAAGAAAGACAGTCTCGGTTATTCGAACCTTTTTACACGACAAAGGAAAAAGGGACTGGCTTAGGCCTTATGGTATGCAAAAGGATCATCGACATCCATGGAGGAACAATTGACGTCGATAGTAAACAAGGTGAAGGTACAGTTTTTCGAATACTATTACCCAAAGCATGCTCAAAAGAAAAAGAAGCGTGAGATTTCCCAGACGAAATCCCACGCTTCTTTTTCTTCGAATAGGTATTATCAAGCGTATATTAATACGGCAATTGGTATTTTTTGATTTTTTCATACAGACCAGAACGGCTAATTCCAAGAAGGCGGGCCGCTTTTACTTTGTTGCCTTTCATTTGGAGGAGCGCTTTTTTGATGGCCTCCAATTCGGCGTGTTCTACAACTGAAACTTGCACGGAGTCTTCGGCCATTGGAATATTTTTAATCATATAATCCGGTAAGTCCTCAAGTTGTATTTTTCCATGTTCTGCAAACGTCATCGCTCTCTCCAAAACGTTCTTCAATTCACGGACATTGCCAGGCCACCCATAGTGAAACAACGCCTTTCTTGCTGCATCCTCCATCCCTGTTATGCTCGTTCCGAGAATGGAGTTTAACTCTGCAGTAATTATGCTGATTAAATGGCTTATATCCCCGGGACGTTCACGAAGCGGAGGTACGTTCAGTGAAATGACATTTAAGCGATAATAAAGATCCTCCCTAAAATGCCCCTCTTTGACCATTTCCTCTAAATTGCGGTTCGTTGCAGCGATAATCCGAACATCAACATGGATTTTTGTGTTTCCGCCAACGCGATAAAACTCCCGTTCCTGCAACACTCTTAACAGCTTGGCCTGGAGGGTGACAGACATATCGCCAATTTCATCAAGAAAAAGTGTGCCTCCATTGGCAAGATCAAATTTTCCAATTTTCCCATTTTTCCTGGCACCTGTAAACGCTCCTTCTTCATAGCCGAAAAATTCAGATTCGAGCAAATCCTCCGGGATGGCCGCGCAATTCACAATCACAAATTTCCCATCGCTGCGTGCGCTACTGTTATGAATCGCATGGGCAAACAGCTCCTTGCCCGTTCCGCTTTCTCCGCGAATCAGCACCGTCGACCGACCCTTTGCTGCTTTCGCCGCGCTCTTTTTCAATTTTTCCATATAGGAGTCTATGCTCCAAATATGTTCCCACGTAAAACGTGCCGACTCCGCCTGTCGATATTGCTGATGATAAAAGCTCGCCTTATTTTCGGCCCTCTGGAGCTTTTTAAATAATTCACTGACTTCATTCAGCTGTCGGAACATCACTTTTCCGATGGCACCTATAACCTTTCCCTCCTGCAGAATCGGGATTCGGTGCACAATATATTTAATGCCGTTTATCTCCAAAAAGTCGCTCACTTCGGCTGTTTCTGTATGATACACTTTTTCCAGATGAAGCTGCGGAAGAACTTTTTCCACCGGCTGATGCAACACATCGTTCAAGGTAAGGTTGAATAATTCCAGCAGGGGTGGACTGACCATTCGCACTTTCTTTTTTTCATCCGTCATTAAAATGCCATCATAGGCATTTTCCAACACCGTTTCAAGAGATTTTTTTAAA
>JAUZPT010000486.1 GCA_030705745.1 Bacillota bacterium
GAAAAAGGAGAGATACACTGCTTAATCGGTGAGAACGGAGCAGGAAAATCAACGCTCATGAAAGTGCTCAGCGGCGTTTATCCTTACGGTACGTATCAAGGCGATATCGTATACGAGGGCAGTGTGCAGCAGTTCAACAAAATCAATGACAGCGTGAATGCTGGCATTTCAATTATATACCAGGAGCTGGCATTGTTTCCGGATCTTTCGGTATACGAAAATATATTCGCGGGCAACGAAGTGAAGCGCGGTGCATTCGTTGATTGGAACGAAACGATTGTCCAGGCCAAGAAAATGCTGCAAAAGGTGAAATTGAATGTGAATCCTGAAGTGTTAGTTAAAGATTTGGGTGTAGGAAAACAGCAGCTCATTGAAATTGCGAAAGCGTTAAGTAAAGACGTTAAGCTGCTCATTCTGGATGAGCCGACTGCGGCACTCAACGAAAACGACAGTGAAAACCTATTGGAACTATTGGTCGAGCTTAAAAATCAGGGCATTACCTGCATCATGATTTCACATAAGCTGAAAGAAGTCATTTCCATTGCGGATAAAGCAACTGTGCTTAGGGATGGCCGAACGATCTGCACACTCGACGCTTCCAAAGGTGAAATATGCGAAAGCACGATTATCAAGAACATGGTTGGTCGCGAGATCGATGATATATATCCAAAGAGAGTAAAAAGAACGCACGGAGACAAAATTCTCGAATTAAATAATTGGTCTGCATACGATCCCCAGTTGGGCCGACAAATCGTAAAAGATGTTAACCTTCACGTGAAAAAGGGCGAAATCGTCGGATTAGCTGGCTTGATGGGCTCGGGGCGTACAGAACTAGCTCTAAGCATTTTCGGCAATCCGAAGTCTTATAAACTGCAAGGGGATTTAGTATTAGAGGGCATACAAAGGAAGTTCCCTCATACAAGTGATGCAATCAAGGCAGGTATCGCTTATGTTACGGAAGATCGGAAGGGCGATGGGCTTTTTTTGATTCAAGATATTAAAAGCAATGTTTCCGTAGCTAATCTTCCAGGTATTTCCCAAAAAGGATTTATCAACGATAACGAAGAAATTAAAATCGCAACTGGATATAAAAATTCTTTGAATATTAAAGCTCCTTCTTTGGAACAAATCGTCGGCAAATTAAGTGGCGGAAACCAACAGAAAGTGTCTTTGGGCAAGTGGCTGTTCGTTGGACCGAAGCTGCTAATTTTAGATGAACCGACACGAGGCATCGATGTGGGAGCTAAATTTGAAATTTATACGATCATGAACAAGCTGATTAGCGAAGGCATGAGCATTATCATGATTTCATCAGAACTAGGCGAAGTGCTGGGGATGAGCGATCGTATTTATGTCATGGCCGAAGGCGAAATTAAAGGTGAGTTGTCGATAGATGATGCCGATCAAGAAAAAATTATGCAGCTTGCTACGCAATAGGAGGTCAAATCAATGAATTTTTTCAATGAATTCAAGTCGTTAGTCAAAGTAAATATTCGTGAATATGGGATGTATATTGCCCTTTTTGTAATTATGCTCACCTTCTCGATCATGACGGACGGACTATTCATGTCATCTCGAAATATAAGCAACCTATTGGATGCTACGGGATATATTGCTGTCTTGGCTGTTGGAATGACGCTTGTTATCGTTATTCGCCACATCGACTTATCCGTCGGGTTTGGAGCCGGATTTCTTGGCGCAATCACCGCCATACTCCTCACGCAAATGGGCGTATCGATTTATTTGACCATTCCAATTATTCTTGTACTCGGAATAGTTATCGGTCTTTTAAATGGCTTCCTAATCGCCAAAGTCGGAATTCCTTCCTTTGTTGCTACTCTTGCTGGGATGCTTATCTTCAGGGGTGCACTTCTACAAGTGACCGAAAATACCGGAACGATTATTATCAAGGATGATAACTTTAATGCGATTGGTAATGGATTTATCCCTTCTATTCTTGAAGTAAATGGTTTACATTTGCTCTCTTTGATTGTGGGGTTAGTAGGTATTTTATTGTACATTTACAGCGAAATATCCACACGCAGAAACAAGCTGAAGTACCAATTTGAAGTTGTATCTAAAGGGATTTTCACCTTAAAAATGGTGTTCATTTCAGCAATTATTGCATATATTACATGGATTCTTGCCGGCTATAACGGATTTTCATGGACAGTGGTTATTATGATCCTTGTCGTTGTGCTCTATCATTTCCTCACA
>JAUZPT010000487.1 GCA_030705745.1 Bacillota bacterium
AAATGAGTTTTTCAGATTCATTGACTGGAGTGGAGATAATTATTAAATCCGCAATAGATGCCTCTTCAACAAAGTGGTGGCACACTTCGTCAATAACGCCGAGCATTTTTGCACGCCTTGCCTCTTCTTTATGAATATCATAGCCAATCACGATAGCTTCTTTGTGCTCTTTTTTTATGCACAATGCAAGGGAGCCACCGATCAGTCCAAGTCCGATAATGAATACGCGGCCCTTCATAGGAGCACCACCTTTTGTTTTAGGCTCTGGTAATCAGGATGAATGAAAACGAGTTATTTGGCTCATTCGGGTAAAACAATTTTTTCAGTTTCCAAAAACTCCTTTATTACTTTCAAAAGAGCTTCGTTTTGTTGACGAGAACCGATCGTGATTCGGACTGAATTCGGAAAGCCAAGCGCATTTCCTGATCGTACAATAAAGCCTTGGGTTAATAAAAATTGAAATACTTTATCTCCATCACAGCCAAAATCAATTAAAATAAAATTCCCTTGAGAAGGATAACAGTGGAGATTGTTCTCGCGGCAGAAATGATAATATTGCTCTAATCCTTCTCTATTCTTCATCTTGCAATCTTCGATAAAATCTGGATCCTGAAGCGCTTCTATAGCTGCCAGTTGGGCGAACGAGTTTGTATTGAACGGCTCTCTTGCTGGTTCGAGTGCACGAATGATTGAAGCGTTGGCAATTCCGTATCCAACCCGTAAGCTTGCAAGACCATAAATTTTCGAAAATGTCCGTAGGACGATGATATTTTCATAACGACGTATCAATTCCCGAGAGTCGTGGTAATCTTCAGCCACTACGTATTCATAGTAGGCTTCATCAAGAACAACAAGAACATGTGAAGGCACCTTGTCCAAGAACGAAAGTAATCTGCTTTCAGAAATATATGTACCTGTTGGATTATTTGGGCTGCACAACCATACAACATTTGTGCCATTGTCCACAGCAGCAAACATTCCGTCTAAGTCATGTTCACCATCAATAAGAGGGATTTCTCTATACTCTGCTCCTTCCAGAATCGCATTATGCCTGTATTGTGGAAAGGTAGGAGTGGCCATAACTGTATTTGTTCCAGGCTGCAGCAACGCTCTAGAAATAATTTGGATAATTTCATCCGATCCGTTACCAAAAATCAGTTCTTCCGGACTCACCTCGATGGTTGATGCCAACGTCTCTCTCAATTGAGAGGCGTATCCATCTGGATAAAGTGCGGTATTTAATTGCAGCTGTTTTAAAGCAGAAAGTACCTTTTGTGAACAGCCAAAAGGATTTTCGTTCGATGCCAGTTTTACGATTTCTTTCAAGCCTAATTGTTTTTTCACTTCATCGATCGACTTTCCCGGTTTGTAAGGGGACAATTCGAGTAGCTGTTTTTTCCACCTCATCAAAACTTCACCTCATATAAAATTACTTATTTATTAACGAAATAAAGGCAGATGTACTGTTAAAAACTCAAACATCCTTTTTCAGATGATTTCCGATTAATCAATTCGAGTCCAAATCAGGCCTCAAACCGCTTGCGCCTTCCAAATAAACGTGATGGATCTCAGTCTGTCCCTTATCGGTATTTATGTGCATCATAATCCTAATGCAGAAATTAATCGAATCAGGTGTCGTCATTTCCTTCATGCACATGACAGGAACATATTTCCATCCATCCAAAGCTCTCATAGCTCGCGCAGGAAATACCGCGGTAATGTCATCAGTTGTTGAAATAAAAACAGAAGCGACAGAGTCTGCACTCAGATTATTTTTTTCAATCATGACGTTTAGCAGCTTTTCTGTTGCCTTTAAAATATCCGCTTCTTTGTTCTCAATGACCGTGATGGCCCCTCTCACCCCTCTAAGCATGGTTTCCCTCCTAATGTTTATTTACTGAAAGCTGTGATAATAAAGTTTCATCCATGATTTGTTTTAATATTGGCTGCCCAAGTTTTTCAAGAAGAACGAAATTCACTAACTTTCCAATCGACTTTTTATCCTGTTTCATTTTTTTCAGCAGCGATTCCGCTGTTAAGTTTGCAGGAACTTCGGTTCGATAGCCTAGATCACGGACCCATTTTATAAAACCTTCTACATCAAAATTCAAATTAAGAAGCTCCTTGCTCATCCTTAGCGCAAATCCCATTCCAATCATGACTGCTTCACCATGGGTGATTTCACCGTATCCTATTTCCGATTCAATGGCATGTC
>JAUZPT010000488.1 GCA_030705745.1 Bacillota bacterium
TAGACAAGCTTGCCGAAAATGAGCAGCACTGCGGATTGCGTCCACACGACAAGGATATTCGGCACCCACATCCCCATCAAATATTGAAAGGGCTTCATAGGCGTACTTCGCAAGCGTGATAGCATGCCTGATTCCTTATCTTTTAAAAAGTTTCGAATCATTGTGATCATGATAAAAAAGACAAACATGACGGTGTATCCGGGTACAACCTGTGTCACCATATTGAGCGTTGCCGCATTTTCCTTAACTTCCTTTAAAGAAACCGGCGGTGTCAAGGTTTGAACGATATCTGAATCCTTTTGACCGAGCGCTTTTAAGGTTTGCTGAATTTTCATTTCACGAAAATGGCCAGTGAAATTTTCCAGAAGCGCTTTAACCGGCGCTACTGCTGAATCGGATGCTGCATCACGGTACAACTGAATTTCAGCTTGCTGCCCCCCTGTTACTTTATCTCCGTACCCTTTTGGAATGACAAGCAATGAAGTTAATTTTCCATTTTTAATCTTTAAAATTTGGTCGTTCATGGACAATGTTTTATCATAATTCAGATTGAATCCGGGAATAGACTTCAGCTGTGCAATCAAAGCTGACGACATTTTCGAATGATCCTGGTCATAATAACTCAGCGAAATCGAGTCCTTTGCATTTCCAAAAATAGAGGCAAAGATGACAATGAAAAAAATTGGCAATAAAAAAAGCCAGAAAAATGTACCTTTTTCTTTGATAATAACCTGTAATTCTTTTCTTATAATACTCGTAATCATATTTTTATCTCCTTTACTCAATCGCGAAGCGACGTTCCTGTTAACGTTAAAAAGACGGATTCCAGAGAAGGGCGCATCATTTCCAATGCTTTTACCTGTAATCCTTCTTCCATGGCCATTTGTGCAACCTGTTCGAGTGAGGCAAGCACATATTCCGATTCGAGCAGCCAGCCTTTTTTATACTCTGATACCTTCGTTATCGACGGAACGCTTGGAGGGGACTGACCTTCAAGCAACTCGACATACACCGCCTTTGTCGCATAACGGCCAAGCAGCTCATCGAGATTTCCCTGAACGATTACTTTCCCGTTATCAATAATGGCAATATCATCGCAAAGCGCCTCGACTTCTTCCATGTAATGCGTCGAATAAATGATGGTTACGCCCTCGGAGCGAAGCTGTTTGATAATATCAAAAATATGGTTTCTTGATTGCGGGTCAATTCCGACAGTCGGTTCGTCCAAAATCACAAGCCTTGGCTCATGAAGAAGGGCCGCGGCAATGTTAATTCGCCGTTTCATCCCTCCTGAATATGTATGGATGGCATCATGTGCACGTTCAGTCAATCCTACTTGTTCCAACACTTCGGCAATTCTTTTTTTCAGCAACTTCCCTTTCACACCGTACATTTCTCCAAAAAAGACCAAGTTCTGAAACGCCGAAATTTTATCATACAGTGTAATTTCCTGAGGTACATATCCAACGAGGCGCCGAAGGTCATCTCCTGATTTCCTTACATCTTTGCCTAATAGGTTCACGGTGCCAGAATCGGCTTCAATGATGCTAGTGATAATTTTCATCGTCGTCGATTTCCCTGCACCATTCGGTCCCAAAAGTCCAAAACAGCTGCCTTCTTCGACGGTAAAGCCAACGTTTTCAAGCGCTGTTTTCGTACCGTATCGTTTTATCAGCTGACTAACTTCCAAAGCTTTTGTCATTCTAAATTCCCCCAATAACCTACAAAAGTACTATTTTAATAATGTATTAAATATACTAAAAATAATTACATAATTAAACATTTTTTGATTATTATAGTGAATGATTTATGTGTGATGCGACATTTTCACTCCTACAACAAAAGCTGCATCCTCGGATGCAGCTTTTGTTTTACAATCTATTTTTCAGCAGCTGCAGCAATTCCTCCCCCGTCACAAGTGTTTCTCCGCCACCTTGCGCAAACGATTCATTGCCTCCGCCTTTTCCGTTTATTTTCTGAAGTGCTTCCCCCGCAAATTTCTTCATGTCAGCACCTGCTGATTGACCGCGAGCACAAACAAATTGAAGCTTGCCGTCATTTTCCGCCACAAAAAATACTATGATGCGTTCATTTTGCGCAACAACTATTCGGGCTAGTTTTTGCAACTCCTGTATCGCGCGATCAGTAAACTTCATGGCAACGACATCATCCACGCTTTGCTTTAGGCATTCACTAGCCTCATAGCGAAGCA
>JAUZPT010000489.1 GCA_030705745.1 Bacillota bacterium
GGTTCAACGCCCATGGGTATTCTCTCCGTTCATATTTTAGTTTTCATTCTGAATGTCTTAGCAGTTTATGAATTTTTTTCAGAACGTATTCTTTCTTATAGAGATAAATGATTTCTCAAGGAGGAAAATATTAAAATTATCCAGGGAATGTAAAAATGTCTTTAATAAGCGTTGTTAAAGTCAATACCACTTCAAAATTCTTATAAATTTTGACAAAAAAAGACCTTGGTAAGAAATATCTTATCAAGGTCTTTACACACAGCTTATTTAATTATCACGCTTCAAATTTTTTAAAAGCAATCGTTGCATTGTGTCCGCCAAATCCGAGGGAGTTGCTAATAGCTGCATGAATCACTTTTTTTCGGGCTGTGTTGGGGACATAATCCAAATCGCATTCCGGATCTGGAGTTTCATAATTTATGGTTGGTGGAAGGATACTATCCTTCATCGCCAATACAGTAAAAATCGCTTCTACTCCTCCAGCTGCGCCAAGCAGATGACCCGTCATTGACTTAGTGGAACTGATTGCCGTTTTGTATGCATGTTCGCCGAATACTTCTTTAATTGCCATTGTTTCATATTTATCATTATATTCAGTGGAGGTACCGTGTGCATTAATATAGTCGACTTCCTCCGGCTTCAAACCACCGTCATCCAATGCCATTTTCATTGCTCGTGCACCACCTTCTCCTCCAGGTGCAGGTGCAGTAATATGATATGCATCCCCAGTTGCTCCATAGCCGACAATTTCAGCGTAAATTTTTGCTCCGCGGGCAAGAGCATGTTCTAATTCTTCTAAAACAACAATTCCTGCACCCTCGCCCATGACAAATCCATCACGATTTTGATCAAAAGGCCTGCTTGCTTTCGCTGGGTCAGCATTTGTTGATAACGCCGTATTGGCACAAAAACCCGCTACAGACATTTTTGTAATTGGGGCTTCTGCTCCGCCCGTGACCATCGCATCCGCATCTCCGCGCTGAATAACCTTAAAGGCATCGCCGATAGAATTCGTTCCGGTCGCACAGGCGGTAACTGTACATGAATTGAATCCTCTTGCTCCAAGAGTGATTGAAACTTGACCAGTTGCCATGTCAGGAATCATCATCGGAACAAAAAACGGACTTACTCTCCGGTATCCCCGGTTTAAGAAAATCTCGTATTGCTGCTCAAATGTTTCCATTCCACCGATACCCGACCCAATCCAAACACCTACTCTCGGTGCATTGTCTTCATTAATTACCAGTTCAGCATCCTTAACCGCCATCAAAGAAGCGGCAATGGCATAATGCGTAAAACGGTCCATTTTACGGGCATCCTTTTTCTCAATAAAGGCTTCAGGATTAAAATCCTTTAGTTCTGCCGCTACTTTTACTGGGTATTCATCTGCATTCACCCTTGTTAGCGGACCGACTCCAGATTTACCTGCAAGTATATTTTCCCATGTGGTTTCAATGTCGTTTCCAAGTGGTGTAACCGCACCCACACCGGTTACCACAACTCTGCGTTTTTCCATTCATTCTACAGCTCCTTTAAATTATATGAATACGACTGTCAGCCGATCTTATTTTGTATTTTTTCAACTAATCCTGGCAATCAAAAAACAAACCTTTATTCCATTCAAAACACTGGACTTATTTGCCCCAGCGAATCGCTATAGCTCCCCAGGTTAAACCTGCGCCAAATCCAACCATGACAATAACGTCATCATCTTTTATTTTGCCATCATTCAGTTCCTCTACGAGCGAAATAGGAATTGATGCAGCAGATGTATTGCCATATTTATTCACCGTTTTTGACATCTTTTCCGGTGGAAGTTCGAGCCTTTGCCTAGCTGCTTCCATGATACGAATGTTGGCTTGATGAGGAATGAGGAAGTCAACATCTTCCTTCGTAAGGCCTGCTTTATGGATCACATTTAAACTGCTCTCTCCCATTTGGCGAACAGCAAATTTGAAAACTTCACGTCCATTCATTATCAAATATTGTTCCTGATATAGATGTTTTCCTCCCGAACCATCCGCACCGAGTTCAAAAGATAGAATTCCCCTACCCTCGGATACCTTACCCATCACAACTGCACCGGCACCATCGCCAAATAAAACGGCTGTATTGCGGTCTTCCCAATTAAAAATTTTAGAGAGCTTCTCTACCCCTATAACGAGAACATGTTTATATGCATTTGTATCAATAAATTGTTTA
>JAUZPT010000049.1 GCA_030705745.1 Bacillota bacterium
AAGAACCGACGGAAAGGTGTTGGCTGTCATGGGCTATAAAGAAATAAAGCTTGAACTCGGCCATCGCCCAACACGCACTGAAATGTATCGAACTTTAGGTTTGGATTTTTTCAAGTTAATCCGTGATGGCTGCTTGAAATACTTAGCCAACCAAGGCAATCTCAATACCGAAGAATTAGGTTGGTTGAATTCTCCTGTGGAAGACTTTCTTATTTATTTAGAGCATACTCGATTTGACAAGTCCTATAAGATTCCAACGTTATTATCTTTTGTAACACAGGAGAACGGGCTGAAACCGAGCGTTACTTTGACGGAGATTGCCCAGAGCTTCATTCATTTTTATTGCGATTATAAAACACACCAAGTCGATTTCTGTAATAAGTGTCATAAAGATTGGCATCTTTGGAGCGTTGACCAGTTTGCGGATCTGGCTCTGAGGAATCCGGTGACCTATTTAGCAGAGAGCGGAAGCCAATTCTTTCGTTATGATGCGGACCGGCAGGTCTTGAGTCTGGATCCTTGTCTTGAAGAATACATAAAGAGCCGTCTCCTCGCTGAGCATGTTTTAGATATTATGAGATTTCGAGAGTTGGACTATTTTGATCGGCGAATTCCGATGAAGATGAAGCGATGGGATGCCGCGGCGGAAGCGGCGGCGGGGTACGAATAGATTTAATTGTTACAGGTTACGCGTTACGAGTTACGCGTATGAGGGAGATATAAGAAAGTGGCGCTGAAGATGGGTTTTGGCTTGTAACGGAATGCTGTTTTACTCGTAACGCGTAACTCGTACCTCGTAACTGTAAAAAGATGTGGAGGATCCCCGGGGAGGGGTTAGGGGTGCGGTGCCGGAGAAGAGGATTTATTGAGGGGATAGAGAATGTTGATGGGACCTGGAAATAAGATGGAGGAGCTTCCAAGGCTTTGAAGGGGCATATGTGTTTTTACAAAGCCCAAGAGGAGGGTAATTAATGAATTCTAACTTTCAGTTTTTAGAACAAACTTTCCCGGTATTAGCAAGTCTAGGGGAGACGGCTGAAAGTTATCTATATACTGATACGAATTCTTGTTTAATCAAGCTTGGGCTATTTGGAGAAACCATAGTCAATTTAATGCTTCAACTTGATCAGATTGATCCTCCTGCTTACGATAACACTCATGCTAATCGAATTAAGCTGTTGAAAAAAGAAGGGCTCATTTCTCAGAATATCGATGACATTTTATATGCTCTTCGAATGGCAAGAAATAAAGCAGTGCATGCCAATTATGATTCGTTTGATGATTGTGTGACATTGCTTGAGATGGCGCATAATCTTGGTATTTGGTTCATGCAAACTTATGGAGACTGGCAGTATGAGTCTGAGCCATTTGTGTTGCCGGAAGATCAAAGTAAGAAGGTAAACTTTGAAGTATTACTAAAAGAAAAAGAAGCTTTAATAGAGCAGTTATCAGAGCAAATCAAAAATCTAGAGCCTATAAAAACCATCACTTCTACTGAAAGAGCTAAACGAGCAGCTTCTGCTTCGGAAATGATGAATCTTTCAGAGAAAGAGACACGCTATTTAATTGATGAACAGCTTCGTAAAGTGGGTTGGGAAGCGGATACTGTAAATTTGCGTTATTCCAAAGGAACCAGACCGCAAAATGGTAGAAATATAGCTATTGCTGAATGGCCGACAGACTCCACTGTTGGTGATAGAGGTTATGCCGATTATGCCCTGTTTGTCGGCTTACATCTGGTGGCAATTGTGGAAGCGAAACGTAAGTTTTCGGATATACCGTCGGTTATTGATTATCAATGCAAAGATTATGCTAAGGAAATAAAAGAAGAGCATGCGGTATATCAAATTAGTACCTGGAATGAATATAAAGCGCCATTCTTGTTTGCAACCAACGGAAGGAAATACTTAAAACAGCTGGAAACAAAATCCGGTATTTGGTTTTTGGATGCCCGTCAAAGTTCTAGTATTCCAAAGGCTCTGCAAGGTTGGATGAGTCCGGATGGCATTATCGAGCTTTTGGAGAAGGATATTGAAATGGCCAATCAATCTCTGGGAGATATGCCTTATGACCTTTTGAGAGATAAAGACGGTCTCAATTTGCGTGATTATCAAATCGAGGCTATCGAATCTGCAGAAAAAGCAATTATCAACGGTAAGCAAAAAGTCCTTCTTTCAATGGCAACTGGAACAGGTAAAACCAGAACCATTTTGGGAATGATTTATCGCTTTCTCAAGACCGATCGGTTTAAACGGGTGCTATTTTTGGTTGACCGTACTGCCTTGGGTGAACAGGCTCAGGATGTTTTTAAAGAAGTTAAACTTGAAGAGCTGATGACATTAGATGAAATTTACGATATTAAAAATCTTGAAGATAAAGACATCGACAAAGAAACCAAAATTCATGTAGCAACGGTACAGAGTCTGGTGAAACGGATTTTATATAACGAAGAAGAATCAATGCCTTCCGTTACGGACTATGATCTGATCATCGTGGATGAAGCACATCGCGGGTATATCCTTGATAAGGAAATGGGAGAAGATGAACTTTTATACCGTAATCAAGACGATTATATCAGTAAGTATCGGACTGTAATCGAATATTTTGAGGCGGTAAAGATTGCGCTAACGGCAACTCCGGCATTGCATACCACCGAAATATTCGGCAAGCCAGTATTTAATTATTCTTACCGGAAAGCGGTCATTGAAGGATATTTGGTGGACCATGACGCTCCCCATAATATTGTAACCAAGCTTAGTCAGGAAGGGATTCACTATCAGAAGGGTGAAACCGTAGCCATCTATGACCCGGTGACCGGTGAAATAACCAACAGTGACGAGCTGGAAGATGAGCTTAAATTTGACGTTGAACAATTTAATCGGCAAGTGATTACCGAGAACTTCAATCGTACTGTTTTAGCAGAAATAGCTAATGACCTTAATCCTGACGGTGATGGAAAAACCCTGATTTATGCAGTGGACGACAGTCATGCCGACCTGATCGTGAAAGTCTTGAAAGAGATTTATGAGGCTTACGGCGTCGATAATGACGCCATTATGAAAATTACCGGGAGTGTTGGCGGGGGTAATAAAAAGAAGGTATTGGAAGCGATCAAGCGATTTAAAAATGAGAAATACCCCAATATGGCCGTTACGGTTGATCTGCTGACCACGGGGATTGATGTGCCGCAGATAACCACCCTTGTTTTTATGCGGCGGGTTAAATCCCGTATTTTGTTTGAGCAGATGATGGGCCGGGCTACCCGGCTTTGCCCGGAGATCAGCAAAACTCATTTTGAGATCTATGACCCGGTGGGAGTGTATGAATCTTTAGAGGACGTCAATACCATGAAGCCAGTGGTGGCTGATCCCAAAGCAACATTTGAGGATCTTCTCAAGGGATTGGAAACGCTGACTAGTAAAGCCCAAACCCAAAATCAGATCGATTTGATCATTGCCAAGCTCCAACGGAAGAAACGTTCATTCAGTGAAAAGTCCATGGCGCACTTTATCGACTTGTCCGGCGGGCAGGATCCAACACAGTTTGTTGTAAAAATCAAGTCGTTGCCTGTAGGTGAAGCCAAGGAAATATTGATTCGAAACCGGAAACTATTTGCAATGCTTGATGAAGGCGGCCTAAATCGGGGGCGGGCGGTGGTTATCTCTGATAAAGAAGACGAACTGATTAGTCACACCCGAGGTTACGGAAAAGGGCTTAAGCCGGAAGACTATTTAGACGAGTTTAAAACCTTTATCACCAATAACATTAATAACATCGCCGCGCTTAAACTGGTCTGCACCAGGCCTAAAGAGTTGACCAGAGAAAGTCTGAAAAGCCTCAAGCTGGAACTTGATCGGGAAGGCTATACCGAACAACAGCTGAACACGGCCTGGAAAGAACTGAAGAATCGAGAGATAGCCGCCGACATTATCAGCTTTATCCGGAGGGAAGCCATCGGTTCCACGCTGATCAGCCATGAGCAGCGGATCATCAATGCGGTGGAGAAATTGAAGAGCAAGCACTATTTCAGTAAAATGGAGCTTGACTGGTTAAATCGGATTGAAACGTATCTGCTCCATGAGACCGTACTGGATAAGGAGGCCTTTGAAAGCGGCGCCTTTAAAAACTTCGGGGGTTTTGCGCGGATTAATAAGATATTCAAAAATCAATTAGAAAGTGTTATATCGGAATTAAACGAATACCTATATGATGATGGGGGCAAAACAGCATGACTAATCAAGAAATCGTCGCCAAGCTTTGGAACTTATGTAATGTCCTCCGTGATGACGGCATTACTTATCATCAGTATGTTACCGAGCTGACTTATATTTTATTTTTGAAGATGGCCAAAGAAACCGGATCAGAGGGGTCAATTCCCGAAGGCTACCGTTGGGACAAGCTCATCAAGCCCAAAGGGGTTGACCTGAAGCGTTTTTATAAAGAATTACTGAACCATCTGGGTGAAGAGTGCACCGGCCGGGTTCGTGAAATTTATGCCGGAGCCGCTTCTAATATCGAAGAACCGAAAAACCTGGAAAAGATTATTACCTCCATCGATTCTTTAGACTGGTATTCGGCAAAAGATGAAGGACTGGGCAACCTTTACGAAGGATTACTTGAAAAAAACGCCAACGAGAAAAAGTCAGGGGCTGGGCAATACTTCACCCCCCGGGTGCTGATTGATGTGATGACGGAACTAATAGCTCCCCAGGCCGGTGAACTGTGCAATGACCCGGCTTGTGGAACCTTCGGGTTTATGATTGCGGCCGACCGCTATGTGAAAGTCCATACTGATGAATTGCATAGCCTTTCCTTAGAACAGCAGGAGTTTCAGATTAAAAAAGCCTTTTCCGGTTGTGAACTTGTCCACGAAACCCACCGGCTGGCCTTGATGAACGCCATGTTGCACGATATTGAAGGGGATATTCTGCTGGCGGACACGCTCTCCAATCACGGAAAGGTCATGAAAAACTTTGACGTCGTGTTAACCAATCCGCCCTTTGGAACCAAAAAAGGCGGTGAGCGCGCCACCCGTGACGACTTTACCTACCCGACATCCAATAAACAGTTAAACTTCTTGCAGCATATCTATCGAAGCCTGAAAGCAAACGGGAAAGCTCGAGCGGCGGTAGTTTTGCCGGACAATGTGTTGTTCGCCGATGGCGACGGTGCTTCCATCCGTAAGGATTTGATGGATAAATGCAATTTGCATACGATATTGCGTCTGCCAACCGGTATTTTCTACGCCCAGGGTGTCAAGACCAATGTGCTCTTTTTCACCCGGGGGAATACAGAAAAGGACAATACTAAAGAAGTTTGGTTATATGACTTGCGTACCAATATGCCTTCCTTCGGCAAGACTAACCCTTTAAAACCGGAGCATTTTGAGAGTTTTGTTACTGCCTATACCGCAGTGGATAGAAGCAAGGTACAGGACGAACGTTGGAATGTCTTTAGCCGTCAGCAGATTGAGGATAAAAACAACAGCCTTGACCTTGGCCTGATTCGTGACGACAGCGTTTTGGACTATGACGACCTGCAAGATCCAGTTGAAAGCGGAGAAGAAGTTGTGGCGCAGCTTGAAGAGGCAGTTGATTTGATTATGAGTGTAGTGAAGGAGTTAAAGTCATTGGGAGGCAACGACTGATGGCGAAAGTGAAACAGCAAGAATTGACATTAGAAGAAAAGTTGGAACAGGCATTGGTGCCGGAGGATGAGTGGCCTTATGAAGCGCCGGGGAATTGGGTGTGGACGAGGCTGGGATATTTGATTGAAGTGTCGAAGGAGAAATGTGAAGATTTTTCTGATGCAGAACAAAAGTATGTTGGATTAGAGCATATGCAAAAGGACTCTGGCATTATTGGACATGATAGTTCAAAAGGAATTAAAAGTTTAAAGAATGTTTTTTATTCAGGAGAAATCTTATACGGAAAATTACGTCCGTATCTCAACAAACACGATATAGCAAGTTTTGATGGTGTGTGTTCTACTGATATTTTAGTATTTAGACCTGCACAGATAACTGACCCAAAATTTGTTAATTATTTCTTTGATACAGATAATTTTATTGGGTATGCAGTTTCAAACTCAAAGGGTATTAATTTACCCAGAGTTTCTGAATCTGTTATTTTAGATGCTATTATACCTTTACCACCCATTGCTGAGCAACAGCGTATCGTTGACCGTATTGAAACACTTTCTGTAAATCTTGACCAGGCAAAGGAGTTGGCACAAAACGCCCTTGATACTTTTGAAACCCGTAAGGCTGCCATTCTACACAAAGCGTTCACTGGGGAACTTACCGCTAAATGGCGGGAGAAGAATGGGTTGGGGATGGAGAGTTGGGAAGAGAAGAGTCTTAAACAAGTGGCAGAATTTCGAACAGGTTATGCTTTCGATAGTAAGTCTTTTGCAAATGATGGATATCAAGTAATACGGATGGGTAATTTGTATAACGGTATTTTAGATTTAACAAGAAATCCTGTATTTATATTACCAGGTACACTGGATGACTCAATTGTTCTGAAATATTTAATAAGAACTGGCGATATCTTGTTAACTCTAACTGGAACAAAATATAAAAGAGACTATGGGTATACAGTGTTAATTAATGAAGATGGAAATATGTTGCTAAATCAACGAATTGTTTCTTTAACACCAAAAATTGTTGAACCTAATTTGCTATTATACTATTTACGTTCAGATATGTTTAGAGATGTTTTTTTTAGTAATGAAACTGGTGGTGTAAATCAGGGGAATGTTAGCTCCAAATTCGTTGAAAATATTGTAATTCCTTATCCATCCCTCTCCGAACAGCAAGAAATTGTCCGAATTTTGGATGGTTTATTTAAAAAAGAGCAAAGAGCAAAAGAGCTTTGTGATGTTATCGATAAAATTGACTTGATGAAAAAAGCAATTCTGGCTCGGGCTTTTCGCGGTGAGTTGAAGACCAATAATCCTGAAGAAGCAAGTGCGATGGAGTTATTAAAGAAGATTTTAAATGAAAAGTTCGTTAATGAAGAAATTAAAAAAATAAATTTTATCACCAAAATAGATGTAATATCCCAGGTAGAGGTGAAACAAAATAATATTTTGAAGGTGAATAATTTGGCGGAAAAAGATATGATTAAACTTTTAAATGATAGTAATAGGAACTTATCGCCTGTTGAACTGTATCGTAAAACTAATATGGATATTGACGAGTTTTATGCAATACTAAAAGAATATGTTGATGGAGGAAAGATCAAAGAAGTTAGAAAAGCCAATGGCGAGATATATTTGGAGGCCCAAAGTGAGAATTGATAAATTATATATAGAGGACTTTAAAAATTTAAAGGAATTCTATATTGATTTTTGTGAGCAAGAGCTTACGAGTGTACTCATTGGGAGAAATGGTTCTGGAAAATCCAATGTGATTGAAGCGCTAGTGATTATTTTTCGAGATTTGGATTTAAGGAAATCTCCTTTATTTAACTACAAAATCAATTACATATGTAATAATCATGATATTCAAATTGTGACTGCTGCCAATGAAAAAAAGTACTTTATTCAGATTGATGGCCGTAAAGCCACTTTAGCAGAACTTAATGATAGAGATGAAAATGGAGATAAATTATACCTTCCTAAGCATGTGTTCGCATATTATTCCGGCCCAAGTAATCGTTTGGAGAGACATTTTAACATACACCAAAAGAAATTCTACGATGATTTACTTGTTGGAAATGTTAATCCACTTAGACCGTTTTTCTATGCAAGGTTAATACATAGTCATTTTGTTTTACTCTCGTTTTTTTCATTCTTTGATGAGAAATCTAAGGATTTCTTAAAAAAATATTTGGATATTGTTGAGCTTGAATCAATCTTATTTGTTTTAAATAAACCGTATTGGGCAAAAAAAGGCGAATATAGGCTTGAGGAGTTTTGGGGAGCCAGGGGTGTAGTAAGAGAATTCTTAGAAGACCTTTATCGTTATGCACTTGCACCTATAAAAGATACGGTAAATATTAATGAGGAATTTTCAAACAGGAAGTCTGAATTTACCTATCTGTTTTTAAAAGATGAGGATCGCTTAAAACAATTTGCAAAAAAATATGGGAATAATACTGATTTCTTTAAAAATCTCGAGAGTATGTATCTGTCAAAGTTAATTCATGAAGTGAAGATAAGAGTTATAAAAAGTGATGGAACAAGAATTACTTTTACAGAATTGAGTGAAGGAGAACAACAACTTATTACTGTATTAGGTCTGCTTAAATTTACGAGAAATGATGAGTCATTATTTTTACTTGATGAGCCAGATACTCACCTAAATCCGGGGTGGAAATTTGAATATTTACAGTTACTCAAAGATGTTGTTGGCAATAGTGAAACAAGTCAAGTTATTATATCGACTCATGATCCGATTGTTATCGGTGGGTTAAAAAAAGATCAAGTAACAATTTTTAGTAAAAAAAATGGAACAGTAGTCACGAAAATTCCTGATATTGATCCAAAAGGAATGGGAGTAGCTGCGCTTCTTACAAGTGAATTATTTGGACTTTCGACTACATTGGATCCAGACACACAAGAAAAGATAAATAGAAAAAGAGAGTTAATGTATAAAGCAGAGAAGAGTCGTGATGATATTGCAGAGATTAATAGAATTGAGGTTGAATTAGGTTCACTCGATTTTACGAAAACAATTAGAGACCCTCTCTACGATAAATTTGTTAAAGCAGTATTTAAGCGTGAAGAATTTAAAAAACCTGTATTATCACCGGAAGAAATTATTGAACAAGAGAAAATTGCAGATGCAATACTAGATAAAATTTTAGGAGAAGAGAAAAAATGAGGTGGATAGATCTAAGCAATTATTCACCCAGTGGGAAATGGTTAGAAAAAGCGAAACGGGCTACAGAAATGCTAATTGCTGCCAAAACAAAAGATGAAAGAAAAACTATCATAAACGAAAATAGTGATATTTGGAAAGAAATTAAGGATGATTTATTACAATTATCTAAAGGGAAGTGTTGGTATACTGAGGCGAAAGAGTTAGTATCACATTATCATGTCGATCATTTTAGACCCAAAAATAACGTGAAAAAATATGAAAATGGGCAAAATGAAACAATAAATATTGATGATGGATATTGGTGGCTTGCTTTTGATTGGAAAAACTATAGAATTGCAGGAGCAACTAGTAATAGTGCTAATTTAGATGAAGAAGGTATATGCAGAGGTAAACAAGACTATTTTCCGATTAGGAAAGATTCTTATTGTGCAAATACTCCAGATTGTGATTTAAGTAAAGAAATGTACTATGCCCTTCTAGATCCTACTGTAAAAAATGATTTGATTTATTTAGCCTTTGATGAGACTGGTATGCCCTTCTCAACTGCTCTTAAAGGAACCTGGGAATACGAACGGGTCCAAATAACAATATTTTTACTCCATCTGGATAGCCCACAACTAGTTGACGAGCGGAAGAAAATATGGAATAAATGCAAAATGTTAACGAACGAAGTCGCACATATCATGTCCTCAAGGGGAGAAGTTAGTCATGAAATTATTGAACAAAGTCTTACAGATAAATTGAATGAGTTACGTAACCTGGCCAGTTTTGAATCACAGCTATCATCTACAGCAATTTGCTATTTATTAAATAGTGAATATGATTGGGCAAAACGCATTGCCTCAAATGCATAACAAAATATAGATTGAAATAAAAACCATCTTATGAGGTGAATAACTATGGCAATCTGGCTTTGCAGAGCAGGCAAGCATGGCGAATACGAAAACAAATTCTTTGAGGAAAATCGTATATATTGTACCTGGGAAGGCTTAAATGCAAGCCTCAAAGAATTTTCGGATCGAAGTGAACTCCACGATTTTTTCATGTTTGAAAGAGAAGATATAAAGCCTAAAACCGCAACGAATTGGGTAAGCCAGGTTTGGCCCTTTGCTTATGAAATGAAAAAAGGCGACTGGGTCATGTTACCTAGTAAGGTTAAACCAGTCATTCATATTGGAAAAATTATAGGTGATTACACATTTGATAAGGAGGCTACCGATCCTTTTTATCACTATCGTGAGGTTGATTGGTTCAAAAAAGGTGTTCCCAAAAGCGCCTTTGAGCAAGATATCCTTTATTCTTTAGGGGCGTTTTTAACCATATGCAGGATTAAACAGGAAGAACGAATTAAAAGCATTGTAACTGGGGTGAAACCTGAAAAGACAAATACCCCTATACTTGAAGAGCAGGATGAAATTGAAGATATCGTTCAAAGAGATATCGAATTGGATGCTTTCGATAATATCAAGGATCTGCTCATCAGAAAGTTCAAAGGCCATGGGATGGCAAAGGTTGTCGCCTCTATACTTCGAGCTAAAGGATTCGTTACATATGTTAGCCCCGAAGGACCCGATAAAGGTGTCGATATTTTGGCCGCCCAAGGTTCACTTGGTTTTGATAGCCCAAAACTTTGTGTACAAGTAAAATCAACGGATAATCCGGTTGATCGTCCTACATTGGATCAGTTAATAGGTTCGATGAGCAATTTTAAAGCCGATTACGGGTTGCTTGTTTCTTGGAGTGGCTTCAAAAGTAGTGTAATTAATGAAACCGCTAGTCAATTTTTTAAAGTTCGATTTTGGACGCATAAGGAGATCGTTGAAGAGTTCCTTGAGAATTATGAGAAGTTAGATGATGAGATTAAACTAGAGATTCCACTGAAGAGGATTTGGGTTATAAATAATGCGGATTAACATGAGATCCTTATGATTAACCTTTTTGGAACAAAGGCCGTCTTGACAAAGAAAGATGAAGAAGGCAATCCAACCCGTCTGCTAATAGCATGCAGTCCCAATAAAAATAGTCAAGATAAATGGAGCCAATATAGGACACACCAAATAAAGGATTTTGTGAAATCAGTGATTGAGGTTTTGGAACGGTAAAGTCCTTAACGCCGTTGAAATGTTTTATATCAAGTACCAACCTAAAACGTAAGAGGATACGCCAATGCCAGAAAACTTCTACATCTACAAAAAAGAAGTCGATTGGTCCCTCCTCCATCAAGGCCTGAGCATTCCCCTCGACATCCAGGTCGTCTTTAACAATGCCATTAAACGCTTCATCCGGCGGGGCGAGTCTAAAGAAATCTCGCTGGTGCTTGAAGGTATGACATATAAAGCCGTATTGGTCAATCAAGCGTTTGAAGAAACGAAATACCCGACGCATAAAGACATCCTGCAAATACGCTATAACCCGCAAAGCGAGATTGCTGTCAAAATCCGAAGCTATTTCGTAGCCAGTTATCGATATCTAAGTGAGCAGAGAGAGCAGTTAAACAAAAAACGGAAAATCCGTGTGGACATCCCCATGGAAAAGAAGGAATATCTGGCCCTGTACACAACTGAATATGAAGATACATATCTCATGGAATGCATTACGGCGGATGAGAATGTCACGGCCAATAACATTTTTGTTAAGGAAAGCGAACAGGACTATGAGATAGCATTGAATTACAACATCGAGGACCCCCACGCCTCTATCCAAACCGTGCAACAATTGACCAAAATACGCAAACTCAACCGAGCCATCAGTGAAAATCTCAAGATGCTTTACGACTATCATTGCCAGATCTGCGGAGCAAACTTTGGCAAGCGATATGGAGTCAATATCGTGGAATCCCACCACTTGGACCCCTTCGTCGTTTCATTAAATAACGATTCTTCCAATCAGATTATTCTCTGCCCGAATCACCATCGGGTATTTCATCGCGCCAATCCACGTCTGGACAAAAAAAGGACAATCTTTGTTTACCCCAACGGAATCGAAGAGCAGATTCGATTAAATAAGCATTTGTTTTAAGCGCCAAACAGCGATTGTTTTATCGAAAAGAGGACGACTATGAAAGCCTTCATCAATGGCATAATGAGAATGTGTATGAGTCGTAACTACTTTTACCTTGTTCTCTTAGACTCGTAAACTCGTCAGCTGTTTAACTTAACCAGTGACAGCTACAGACTGAAACACCGGGAACGAATTCTACAAGATTAGGTAATTTTATTTCCAATTCAAGTGGTCACAAAGTGCTGCATTTTTGTTGACCGCTAACACTCCTCGCCAACCATATCATCCAAGCCTTCTACCGTCGCAATGGCATCGACGTCATCCCGTTCTCCATCGGCGGCATGTATGGTTACGGCATGTCCGTCGGACCTCAAAAACCCAACTGTACCCGCACCGATCTCCAGGAAACCGCTTGGATCGCCTGCGGTTCCGTCCGCGTCGACCC
>JAUZPT010000490.1 GCA_030705745.1 Bacillota bacterium
GTTTTTGGCCTTGTTGCAAGAGCAGTTGGTTTGAATCTTTTTAAATTGATTAAGGTTTTAAAAGATGAACTGATTCTTGCTTATTCCACGGCCAGTTCAGAAACAGTATTGCCAAAACTTATTGAAAAAATGGAACGCTTCGGCTGCCCAAAAGCGATTACTTCCTTTGTCATCCCAACTGGATACTCGTTTAACCTTGATGGCTCCACTTTATATCAAGCTCTGGCAGCGATTTTCATCGCACAAATGTACGGCATCCATCTTTCCATCGGCCAGCAAATTTCATTAATGCTCGTCTTAATGGTTACATCAAAGGGCATAGCCGGTGTACCTGGTGTTTCATTCGTTGTGCTTCTAGCAACGCTCGGTTCGGTAGGAATTCCACTTGAGGGCCTTGCCTTTATTGCAGGTATCGACCGGATTCTCGACATGGCTCGAACGGCTGTAAACGTTATTGGAAATTCACTTGCAGCCATTGTTATGTCCAAGTGGGAAAAGCAGTATGATACGGAAAAAGCAAATGCTTATTATCAAGAAGTAAGCGGAAATGAAATAGTTACACAAAAATAATGAATACAGAAAAGGCTGCATGGAAATCCATGCAGCCTTCTTTTTTATCATTTATAGCATGACACCCGCAATGGCAGCTGAAAGGAGGCTGACAAGCGTTGCACCGTATAGCAGTTTCAAACCAAATTTGGCAACTTGGTTTCCTTTTTTCTCATTCAAGCCCTTCACAGCACCCGTAATGATACCGATGGACGAGAAGTTGGCGAATGATACAAGGAATACCGAGATGATTCCGACTGTGCGGCTTGATAGAGTGCTCGCCACTTTGCCGAGGTCTATCATCGCAACGAATTCATTTGAAACTAATTTTGTAGCCATGATTGTTCCAGCCCGAACAACTTCAGAACCAGGAACACCAAGAATGAAGGCAAATGGTGCAAACACGTAACCGAGCATCATTTGGAAGCTAATTCCGAAAATCATTTCAAACACGTGGTTGATTGCACTAATTAGCGCAACAAATCCGATTAACATCGCACCGACGATGATGGCAACCTTGAAGCCATCCATGATGTATTCGCCGAGCATTTCGAAGAAAGTTTGTTTTTCTTCCTGAACTTCGATGATATCTTCTTCATCTGATACTTCATATGGATTGATCACATTCGAGATGATAAATCCGCCCAATAAATTTAAAACAAGTGCTGTGATAACATACTTAGGGTTGATCATTGTCATGTACGCGCCAAGAATGGATGCGGACACCGTCGACATCGCGGACGTACAAAGTGTATAAAGACGGCGGTCAGGCAAGTGTGCAAGCTGCTTTTTCACCGAAATAAAAACTTCTGATTGACCAAATACAGCAGAAGCAACCGCATTATACGATTCCAATTTTCCCAATCCATTTATCTTGCTCAATATAAGTCCCAAGTAACGAATGATAAACGGCAGTATTTTCAAGTGTTGTGCAATACCGATTAAAACGGAAATAAAAACGATTGGTAAAAGTACTTCTAGGAAGAAAGACATTTCGCCTTTATTCGCAAGTCCGCCAAAGACGAAGTTGACGCCATCTGCCGCATACTGCAGAAGATGATTAAACAGTCCGGAAATCGCATTGATCAGGACCAGACCAATCTTTGTGTTTAAAAGTACAAACGTCAAAAGCAATTGCAGCACAAGCATAATAGCAATCGGCTTGAACTTTATTTGTTTCTTATTATTGCTTGCTAGAAATGCAAGCAAAAAGATGACCGCCAATGCGGCTATAAAAAGAATGTATTTCACTTTTCTTCCCCTTTTCCTGTTGTAAGTTCTTTGATGAAAGAGAATATTGGTGTGTCAGTTACTAAGAAAGCGGAAACATTTTGCGTCGACAAAATTCGACAGCGTTTTCAACACATTTTTGATTATATGTTGCCAGCCTCCCACTGTCAATAATCTGGATGGAAGTTACAATATTCAGGTTTTTGCCTATTTTCGCTTACCTCTAGTTTACCCAAATATCAAAAATAGCCGCCCTATTTTTGAATAGGACGACTCACTCAGATAACCCATTTTATTTCACGATAAAGCCTTCCACCTCGAGCAATTTCTTCTGGACTGGTGTCCGATTGCCAGCAAAGCCGACCAAATCTCCATTTTTACCAATCACTCGGTGACAGGGA
>JAUZPT010000491.1 GCA_030705745.1 Bacillota bacterium
GCGTATCCTCGTGAAATTGATTTTAAAAAATTCAGGGAAATCGCGGATGAAGTGGGAGCGTACCTAATGGTCGACATGGCGCATATTGCCGGACTCGTTGCGGCTGGACTTCATCAAAATCCCGTACCATACGCTGACTTTGTGACGACGACTACACACAAAACACTGCGCGGACCTCGCGGTGGCATGATTCTTTGCAAAGAAGAATTCGCAAAGAAAATTGATAAATCGATTTTCCCGGGAATCCAGGGCGGGCCGCTTATGCATGTCATCGCAGCGAAAGCTGTCGCATTCGGAGAGGCACTGCAGGATAGCTTTAAAACATATGCACAGCAAATCATCAATAACTCCAAAACTTTGGCTGAGGAACTTGGGAAAGAGGGCTTGACTCTTGTATCCGGCGGAACGGACAATCACCTCTTGCTTCTTGATGTTCGCTCACTTGGGTTAACAGGCAAGGTTGCTGAAAGGTCTTTGGATGACATCGGCATTACAGTAAATAAAAATACAATTCCATTTGATCCGGAAAGCCCGTTTGTTACGAGCGGACTTCGAATTGGCACGGCTGCCGTTACGACTCGCGGATTCGGCCATGAGGAAATGAAAGAAATCGCATCGATTATTTCATTGACATTGCATAACCACGACAATGAAGAGAAATTGGAAGAAGCGAAACGCCGAGTTTCAGAACTAACGAACAAATTCACATTGTATCCTGAACGATAAAATTTAGTGAGACTGACTCAAAAGGGCCAGACTTCCTCGTTTTGCCGCAATATATAGAATGCTTTTATTTTAAGGTATCTCTTTTTGTGGCTGAGGGGTCTGATTCTTTGCTTTTGAGTCAGTCTCATTTTTGCATGCGGAGAATTTGGCTAAAAAAGGATTGTTGAAGCAGTTGCCCTCCGATACGTTTTTCTGTAAAATTAGACGAAGTGTGAAATGTGAGAAGGGCAACATCATTCGGTTCACGTTTGCAAATTTTAATTTAAAGGGGCGATTGTTGTGGCAAAGGTATACGTTTTTGATCATCCACTCATTCAGCATAAACTGACGTACATAAGAGATAAAAGCACAGGGACAAAAGAGTTCCGCGAGCTGGTTGATGAAGTAGCAACGCTTATGGCTTTTGAAATCACAAGGGACATGCCGCTTGAAGATATCGAAATTGAAACGCCAGTCAGCATGACGAAATCAAAAGTGCTCTCCGGTAAAAAGCTCGGCATCATTCCGATCCTTCGTGCAGGACTTGGAATGGTCGATGGCATTCTAAAATTAATTCCAGCAGCAAAAGTGGGACATATCGGTTTATACCGTGATCCTGAAACATTGATGCCTGTCGAATACTATGCAAAGCTTCCTAGCGATGTGGAAGAAAGAGATTTCATCGTCGTTGATCCAATGCTTGCAACTGGCGGATCGGCAGTCGAAGCGATCAACTCGCTGAAAAAACGCGGCGCCAAAAACATTAAATTCATGTGCTTGATTGCTGCCCCGGAAGGCGTAGCAACGGTTGAAAAAGCACATCCCGATGTAGACATCTACATCGCAGCACTCGATGAGAAATTAAACGACCACGGCTACATCGTCCCTGGACTAGGCGATGCCGGCGACAGATTATTTGGAACGAAATAATAGAAGGAACTGACCTTTCAATATGAGGGGTCAGTTTTTTTGATATAAAGTGATGGGTTTTATGGAAATAGTTGGGATGTATTGAAATCGTGTGGAAAACAGATCGCTGTTTTTCTAAATATTGTCTAATTACGTATAAAAAGAAAAATTCACCGATAAAAGGTAAAAATTACGGATAAAAAGAAAAATTCACGGATAAAATCCAAAAAATACGGATAAAACAAAAATTTTACGGATAAAAAAATTATTGAGAATTTATGATTGGAAACCGATCACGAAAATCGATTAAATCCTTCACTTCTTCAAAAAAATCTCTTCAAAAAAAGCCTTTCTGCTTGCCAGTGGTGATGACCTGCGAACGAAAGTATTGCAATCACCTAGCTTCCTGAATGCAACTTGTCAGTACAATAGACCCAGGGGAGTATCGACGCATCATTTCCTGTGACACGTTTGACATAAACACAAAAAAAAATCCTGTTGGACCAATTTGATCTGCCTGAAAAACCTTAAAAACCATGGCAGCGAAAAAGGGATGGA
>JAUZPT010000492.1 GCA_030705745.1 Bacillota bacterium
CAGGCAGCTCTCTTCGGCCAAGCTTGTTTTGAAAAGGGAATGGCGAAAAATACGTATGGAACAGGCTGTTTTATGCTCATGAATACAGGAGAGAAAGCTGTACGTTCCATGAATGGACTATTGACAACCATTGCATGGGGATTAAACGGAAAAGTGGAATATGCGCTTGAAGGAAGTATTTTTGTCGGGGGATCTGCGATTCAATGGTTACGTGATGGATTAAGAATGCTGAAAAAAGCTTCTGACAGCGAAGGATATGCGACAAAAGTGACATCGACGGATGGAGTATATATCGTGCCGGCATTTGTTGGCCTTGGCACTCCATATTGGGACAGTGATGTGCGGGGAGCCGTTTTTGGATTGACGCGAGGAACATCAAAGGAACACTTTATTCGGGCAACATTAGAATCATTGGCATACCAAACAAAGGATGTTTTGTCAGCAATGGAAGCTGATTCCAAAATAAAGTTGAAGACATTGCGCGTCGATGGAGGAGCGGTAAAGAACGATTTTTTAATGGATTTCCAAAGTGACATTTTAAACGTTCCAGTTGAACGGTCAAAAATCAATGAAACGACGGCATTAGGTGCAGCATATTTGGCGGGTCTTGCAGTCGGTTTCTGGAAAAGCCAGAATGAAATCGCTGAAAAATGGTCGATTGATCAATCGTTTGAACCATCAATGGATGAGGAAAATCGAGATCGTCTATACGAAGGATGGAAAAAGGCTATAAAGGCAACGATGGCTTTTAAATAATTGAAAAACAAGTTAGCTTATTGTTTATGAATAAATTCGTGTGGTAAAAGCTAAGTTAATAGTCGGTTAGTGAAAAAGAGGGGCCACACATTCAGGCACTTCTTTTAGGAGGTATGATGATGGACTTCTCAAATTTGTACAGAAAAGAAATAATTGAATTTCTAACAATGAATGAATTCGATGTATTAATCATTGGTGGTGGAATAACTGGAGCGGGTATTGCATTGGATGCGGCGACAAGAGGAATGAAGGTAGCGCTTGTTGAGATGCAGGACTTTGCAGCGGGAACTTCTAGTCGATCCACAAAGCTTGTTCACGGCGGTTTGCGTTATCTGAAGCAACTTGAATTCAAAGTTGTTGCAGAAGTAGGCAAGGAAAGGGCCATTGTTTATGAAAACGGTCCTCATGTCACGACGCCTGAGTGGATGTTGCTTCCGATACACAAGGGAGGAACTTACGGAAAATTCAGCACATCGATTGGACTTCGAGTTTACGACTTTCTTGCAGGCGTGAAACAGGCCGAGCGAAGGAAAATGCTTAATGAGAAGGAAACAATTGAACGTGAGCCTTTATTAAAAAAAGAAGGATTACAGGGTGGCGGCTATTATGTTGAGTATCGTACGGATGATGCAAGACTGACGATCGAGGTAATGAAGGAAGCCGCTGCTTCAGGTGCGAGCGCATTAAACTATGCTAGAGTAAGTCAATTGGAATACCAAAATGGAAATGTTAGCGGTGCTGTAATTCATGATATTTTGACAGATTCACTTTTTACGTTGAAAGCAAAAAAGGTTGTCAATGCGACTGGACCTTGGGTTGATACAATCAGAGAAAAAGATCATTCAAAAAAAGGAAAACAACTTCGCCTGTCAAAAGGAGTTCATCTTGTTATAGATCAGTCGAAATTTCCGTTGAAGCAGGCAATTTATTTTGATACTCCTGATGGAAGAATGGTTTTTGCGATCCCGCGGGCCGGAAAGACTTATGTAGGAACTACAGATACTTTTTATGATGAAGATCCGATTCATCCGACCATGACTGTCGCTGATAGAAATTATATTATTGATACCATACATTACATGTTTCCTGAAGTGGAAATTGGCATTAAGGATATTGAATCAAGCTGGGCAGGAGTTAGGCCGCTCATTTACGAAGATGGGAAAGATCCTTCTGAAATCTCGCGTAAAGACGAAATTTGGACGTCAGAATCAGGCTTGATAACGATTGCCGGGGGGAAATTGACCGGGTACCGAAAGATGGCAGAAATTGTCGCGGATTTGCTGGCAAAGCAACTAGTTAATAGTACCACTCGTTTTACCGATTGCCGAACTAAACAGCTGCCGATTTCTGGTGGACATGTAGGTGGTTCGGAAAATTTCACAGCATTTATTCGAACACACA
>JAUZPT010000493.1 GCA_030705745.1 Bacillota bacterium
GCCAAATGCTGTTAATCAGGAAAACACGTTTGGAATAAATTTTTTGAAAAAATTAAACACTGCGGTTGCTCAGTACGATCCCACGGCCCTGATGATCGCAGAAGACTCGACGGATTGGCCTCAAGTAACAGGTCCTGTTGAAAGCGGTGGCCTAGGCTTCGGCTTTAAATGGAATATGGGGTGGATGAATGACATTCTGAAGTATATGGAAACCTTGCCTTCCGAAAGATCCTCCAGGCATAACAATGTCACATTCTCAATTTTATACGCCTTTTCAGAAAAATTCATTCTTCCTTTTTCCCACGATGAAGTGGTTCATGGAAAAAAATCCTTGCTTAATAAAATGCCAGGTGAATATGAGGATAAGTTTGCACAATTGCGCTTATTGCTCGGCTTTATGTACACACATCCTGGAAAAAAATTGACGTTTATGGGTACAGAGCTCGGGCAATTTTCCGAATGGAAGGACAAAGAGCAGCTTGATTGGAATCTATTCGAGTATGGTATGCATGTCAAACTCAATCTTTTTATCATCGAGCTTAACAAGCTATATAAAAGGTCAAAACCATTGTTTGAGCTGGATCATCGGAGTGAGGGATTTGAATGGATCGATGTCAATAACCATAGCCAATCCATTTTTTCTTTTATTCGAAAAGGTGTAAATCCAGATGAGTTATTAGTTATCATCTGTAATTTTACTGAAAAAAATTATTCGGATTATCGAGTCGGGGTACCGTTATCAGCATCATACCGAGAAATTCTCAACAGTGATTCACGCGACTTCGGAGGGGCAGGAATCACGAATAAGAAAGTGGTAAAAGCAGAAGAAGTGCCATTCCACGGCAGACCATTTTCATTGACGATGAACATACCTTCGTTTGGTATTTCCATTTTACGTCCTGTGAAGCAAAGAAAGGGGAGAGAACAAAATGAAGAAGAAACGTTGCGTAGCCATGTTGCTGGCCGGGGGAAAAGGAAGCAGGCTTAATTCTCTGACCAAGAATTTGGCAAAGCCGGCAGTTCCGTTTGGCGGAAAATACAGAATCATCGATTTTACCCTTAGCAATTGTACAAATTCAGGGATCCATACTGTCGGTGTCCTTACACAGTATCAGCCGCTGGAGCTGAATTCATATATAGGAATCGGAAATACTTGGGATCTTGACCGTAAAAATGGGGGAGTTACTGTGCTGCCTCCGTATACTGAGTCTTCTGAAGTAAAGTGGTATTCCGGGACGGCGAGTGCCATTTATCAAAATATAAAGTATTTGTCACAATATGATCCAGAATATGTACTCATTCTATCAGGCGACCATATTTATAAAATGAATTACGAAGAAATGCTTGAATATCATATTGAAAAAAACGCGGATGTTTCAATTTCTGTCATTGAGGTTCCATGGGAAGAAGCAAGCCGTTTCGGTATTATGAACACAGATGAAGAAATGAACATTGTTGAATTTGATGAAAAGCCGAAACATCCAAAAAATAATTTGGCGTCAATGGGGATTTATATTTTTAACTGGAAGCTGCTTAAGGAGTTTTTGCTCCTGGATGAAGAAGTGCCAGGATCAAGTCATGATTTCGGAAAGGATATTATTCCGCTTTTATTAGCAAATGAAAAGAAAGTGATTGCATTTCCATTTAAAGGGTATTGGAAGGATGTAGGGACGGTAAAAAGCTTATGGGAAGCGAATATGGATTTGTTGGAAGATGATTGCGAGTTAAACTTGTTTGACCATTCATGGAAAATCTATTCTGTTAACCCAAATCATCCGCCGCAATACATCTCGGCTGAGGGAAAAGTGGTTGAGTCACTTGTCAATGAAGGCTGTACGATTGAAGGGGAAATTGAGAAATCCGTCCTTTTTCAAGGTGTTAAAGTTGAAAGAGGAAGCAAAATTAGGCAATCGGTAATCATGCCGGACGCAGTCATTGGAGAAAATTGTGTTATTGAGAGAGCCATTGTATCTACGGGAGTCCATATACCGGGTGGAACAATTATTAGGCCGCATGATGAGAATGACGAGATAATCCTTGTTTCAGAAGAGATGTTTAAGGCGCTTAACTAGACGGGTTGCGGAGGGAAAAGGGAAATGAATAAACATTTAATGGGGATTATTGATGCAACCACCTTTCATGAAGATTTACA
>JAUZPT010000494.1 GCA_030705745.1 Bacillota bacterium
ATTTCTACTTCGGAATCGAAACGAACAAGAACTTCAAATTCAGTTTTGTTACCAGATTCGTCTGTTGCAGTTACTTTTAGCATGTCACGAGGACGAACAGATTCATCAACATGAACGTCGAAAGTTTCTTTTCCAGTTAAACCTAGTGTTTCAGCACTGTCGCCATCCTTGAATTGAAGAGGAAGAACACCCATCAATACAAGATTGGAACGGTGAATACGCTCGAAGCTTTCTGCTAAAACGGTTTTGATTCCTAACAGATTAGTTCCTTTAGCAGCCCAGTCACGTGAAGATCCCATTCCATAATCTTTACCTGCAAGAACAATGAGACCAATTCCATCATTTTTATATTGCATGCAAGCATCATAAATGGATGTCACTTCGCCAGTTGGCCAATATGTTGTCACGCCGCCTTCTGTTCCTGGAGCGATCTGGTTGCGAATTCGGATGTTCGCAAATGTTCCGCGCATCATGACCTCATGGTTTCCGCGTCGTGATCCATATGAGTTAAAGTCGCGTGGTTCAACACCTTTTTCACGCAAGTATTTTCCAGCAGGAGTATCCTTGCCGATTGCGCCGGCTGGTGAAATATGGTCAGTTGTGACCGAATCACCAAATTTAGCAACAACTTTTAATGAAGAAAGTGGAGCTACTTCACCTGGTTCAGGTGTCAATCCCTCAAAAAATGGCGGATTTTGAATATAAGTAGAATCAAGATCAAATGTATATAAAGGATCATTGTTCGTTTTAATTTCATTCCAGCGTTCATTGTCACTGAACACATGCGCATATTCGCTACGGAATAGCTCAGGAGTTACTGTGCGTTTAACAACTTCATTTACTTCAGCTGTTGTTGGCCAAATATCCTTAAAGAAAACATCGTTGCCATCTTTGTCTTTACCGATCGGTTCGGACTGGAAGTCGATGTTGACGTTACCAGCCAATGCATAAGCTACTACTAGCGGTGGAGAAGCAAGATAGTTCGCCTTTACAAGCGGATGAATTCGTCCTTCAAAGTTACGGTTTCCTGAAAGAACGGAAGTAACAAGAAGGTCATTTTCAGCAACAGCTTTTTCGATTTCATCGCGTAAAGGACCAGAGTTTCCGATACATGTTGTGCAGCCATAACCGACAAGATTAAAGCCCATTTGCTCAAGATAAGGAAGCAATCCTGAATCGCGAAGGTATCCTGTAACAACCTTTGAACCTGGAGCAAGCGATGTTTTTACAAACTTCGGAACCTCCATGCCAAGCTCAACAGCTTTCTTCGCAACAAGACCGGCACCTACGAGAACGTAAGGATTGGAAGTGTTTGTACAGCTTGTAATGGAAGCGATAGCAACTGCACCTGTTTTCATAACGGCTTGGTCGCCATTATGGAACGTAACGGTCACTTCTTTAGCAAGCTCTTTTTCCTTCAATCCGAAGCCTTGATTTCCTTGAGGAGCGCTAATCGCAGTTGTGAATGCTTCTTTCATTTTTGTTAATGGAATTAAATCCTGTGGACGTTTCGGTCCGGAAAGATTTGCTTCGATTACAGAAAGATCAATTTCAACCACATTTGTATAAACAGGCTCTTCATTTGGATTGAAGAATAATCCATTTTCTTTACAATATTGTTCAACCAATTTTACTTGATCTTCATCACGGCCTGTCAGGCGCATGTAATCAAGAGATTCCTGGTCAATCGCAAAGAATCCGCAAGTAGCACCATATTCAGGAGCCATGTTCGCAATCGTCGCACGGTCTGCAAGCGGAAGTGAAGAAACGCCCGCACCAAAAAACTCGACAAATTTGCCAACTACACCTTGGCTACGTAAAATTTGTGTAACCTTTAATGCAAGATCCGTTGCAGTAGCGCCATTCGGAAGTTCACCATTCAAGCGCACACCGACAACTTCAGGTACCGGGAAATAAGATGGCTGCCCAAGCATGCCAGCTTCTGCTTCGATACCGCCTACGCCCCAACCAAGCACACCAATACCGTTGATCATTGTTGTATGTGAATCAGTACCTACGAGAGTATCCGGATAAGCTTCAAGCTCTCCATTCTCATTTTCAGACACATGTACAACATCAGCCAAGTATTCAAGGTTTACCTGATGGACAATACCAGTTGCAGGTGGAACTGCACGATAGTTATTGAAG
>JAUZPT010000495.1 GCA_030705745.1 Bacillota bacterium
ATGACCGGAAGGGATTTGCAGAAGGAAAAATTGATTTGCTCCCAAACCATTTTTCAGATATTCCTTCCATCTTAAGACATGCAACTAAAAATAAGGTGATTATGGCTGCCGTATCTCCAATGGATGAAAATGGCTACTTTACATTGGGAACAAGTCTTACCTATATAGGACCGTTGCTAAAAGAAGCAAAAGCCGTTATCCTGGAAGTCAATAAAAATATGCCTCGTACGGTTGGAATCGATAATCGAATCCACATCAGCCAGGTCACTGCATTGATTGAAAACGATTTCGAAATTCCGACTATGCCGAATCCAACGCTTAGTGAAAAGGATATGAGGATCGGGCAAACCATTGCCGCTCAAATCCAGAATGGTGATACCATTCAAATCGGTTTTGGTTCCATGCCAAATGCAGTAATGGAATTTTTGATTGGACACCGGAATCTAAGTGTTTACACAGAAATGTTGCCTGACAAAATTGTTGATTTGTATGAAAACGGTGTCATAACAAACGAAAACAAAAAGCTTTACAAAGGTAAATCGACGGCAACTTTTGCCCTCGGAACCAAAAGATTGTATGATTTCATCAATAATAATGAAGACGTTCTCATGCTACCATGCGATGTTTGCAACGATCCGCGCAATATCGCCCAGCTGGATAACCTTGTTTCCATCAATACTACGGTGGAAGTGGATTTCCTTGGCCAATGTAACTCTGAAACCATTAACGGAAGATATTATTCTTCTTCAGGCGGACAGGCAGATTTCACTAAGGGTGTTAGATTAACAGCCAACGGAAAAGGCATCATTTGCCTGTATTCTACAGCTAAAAATGATACCATTTCAAAAATCGTTCCTTCTCTTCCACAGGGTGCAGTAGTGACTACTTCTAAAAATGATGTAGACATCATTGTTACCGAGTTCGGCAAAGCGGAATTAAAGGGTAGAACCGTTCAGGAAAGAACCCAGGCCTTAATCAATATTGCACATCCAAAGTTCAGGGAAGAACTGACATTTGAAGCAGTAAAAAGGGGATTCCTACCGCAGACCAATTTTTTTGTTAAAAAATAATATCAGGAGGGCTGGCAAAAATGCCGGCCCTTTTGCTAATTTTTTTACAAAATAAACCGATAAATATATTATCAACAAAAAATGGAGAACTCAGAAAGACCTGTTGTATTAATGAATATTCGTAATAGGAGGAATACGTATGGAAGAAATACTTCAATCGGTTGTGAACAGCATGGAAGTTTATCGGGCTACATATCCGGATGATGCTTTAATTGTGGTAGCTGATAAAGAAAAGATTATTGGCTATTTGCCTGGAAAGACCATTCGCTTTAACATTTCAGTAGGTGACCTTTGGGAGGATATTCCGTATTATCAGGAAACGTCCATTTATAAATCATTAATTTCAGGCAAGCATCTCCGTGAAGAACATGACTCGAAAGCCTTCGGTGTACCGTATGTCTCATCATCCTCACCAATCTTCAACGAAGAGGGAAATGTTGTCGGTTCCATTACAGGAATTGTTTCCAATAAACAGCTGGATACCCTGCGAACAACTGCGAAAGAGCTTGCAGCGGCAACAGAGGAAGTATCGGCAACATCCGAACAGATTACTGCCGCTACCAATGAAATAGCCACAGAGGCACAAATTCTTTCCGGGCTTTCAGAGGAAGTGACCCAAAAAATTAATGAAATCAGTTCCATTTTATCTTTTATCCGAAATGTTGCCTCCCAATCAAATCTGCTGGCTTTAAATGCGATGATTGAAGCGGCAAGGGTTGGAGACCAGGGCAAGGGGTTTGCTGTTGTGGCAAAAGAAATGAGAAAAATGGCGGATAGCAGCAGACAATCATCCGAGGATATTGAAGACCAGCTGAAACAAATCGTGTCTGTCGTAACCAAAATGAGCTCAGCAATCCAGGGGATTTCTGAACGGATTGAAAAGCATTCAGACGGTACTCAGGAATTGAATGCAGCCTTCACTCAAATAGCTTCCACAACAGAAGCGCTGGCATTAGTATCATAAGTATAAGAAAAACAGTTGCCTGCCAGGTTCGCGTCTGGCTTTTTCGCTTGGAAAATGGGAGTTGGCAAGTAAAGTAGGGGGATGGCAAGTAAAAGATGAAAAGTGGCA
>JAUZPT010000496.1 GCA_030705745.1 Bacillota bacterium
AAAATAATACCCTTTGGTCAATGGGATTAATCCTGTTAGTGATGTCGTTCGGATTTATTTTACTCATCCGCTATCTTTCTGCTAGGAGGAAAATATAATGAACAGCAAAACTGCAGACCGAATTGCCACAGGTGTATTTATCGCAATCGCTGTAATTATCATCACGATTTTAATTGGACTTTTTTCTTATATTTTATTTAACGGTCTAAGATTCGTATCACTCGATTTTTTAACGACTCCTTCAAGCAACATCCGTGCTGGCGGAGGAATTAGGGATCAGTTATTCAATTCCATTTATATTCTATTTATTACCATGCTTATAACAGTTCCCCTTGGTCTTGGAGGTGGCATTTATATGGCTGAGTATGCACGCCCAGGAAAAATAACGGATACCATCCGGTCGTGTATCGAGGTATTGGCTTCTCTTCCTTCTATTGTTATCGGTATGTTTGGGATGTTGATGTTTGTGAATTTGACTGGTTGGGGTTATAGCATTCTTGGTGGTGCGCTTGCTCTAACGGTGTTCAATCTTCCTGTTATGGTACGTGTCAGCGAAGATGCACTAAGGTCCGTTCCACGCGATCAAAAAGAAGCAAGCCTTGCGCTTGGAATTACACATTGGCATACAATTAAAACGATTCTATTGCCAAGCGCATTTCCTACAGTTTTAACCGGTGCAATACTTGCCTCAGGACGCGTATTTGGGGAAGCGGCTTCGCTGCTGTTTACAGCAGGTCAGACAACACCAAGACTTGATTATACCGATTGGAATCCATTTTCAGATATGTCACCATTAAATATTTTCCGTCCTGCAGAAACACTGGCTGTTCATATTTGGTCCGTAAATACTCAAGGACTCATACCGGATGTTAAAGAAATTTCCAATGGATCAGCAGCGGTCCTTGTCATCTCTGTTCTTATTTTTAACTTGTCAGCGAGATGGATTGGCAGCATGATTCACAGGAAAATTACTGCCAGTAAATAGTGGAGAGGGTGGAAAAAGTGCCTGCAACAATTAAAGATATCATGCAAACTAGTGAAAAAACGCAAATGGATAGGACGCTATCGAAAGAAGTCATTTTAAAAGTAAATAATCTTGAAATCTTTTATGGTGAAAAGCGTGCTGTAAATGGCATCAGCCTTGATATTAATAAAAATGCTGTAACTGCTTTAATCGGTCCATCGGGATGTGGAAAGTCGACTTTCTTGAGAAGCATTAATCGAATGAATGATCTTATCCCTGGTGCCAGGGCCGAAGGGCAAATTTTATATGAAGATGTTGATATACTATCCAAAGATATCAATGTTGTTGCTTTAAGAAAAGAGATTGGAATGGTTTTTCAAAAACCAAATCCGTTCCCCAAGTCGATCTATAATAATATAACTCATGCACTTAAGTTTGACGGCACGACCAAAAAAAACGTGCTGGACGATATCGTCGAGGAAAGCTTAACGAAGGCTGCACTATGGGATGAAGTGAAGGACAGACTCGGCAAATCAGCATTATCCCTATCCGGTGGGCAACAACAGCGTCTTTGCATCGCACGGGCAATCGCGATGAAACCGACTGTCATGCTGTTGGATGAACCTTCATCCGCACTCGATCCGATTTCGAATGCAAAAATTGAAGAACTGATTATGGATTTGAAAAATGATTATTCGATAATTATCGTTACACACAATATGCAGCAAGCTTCACGAATTTCTGATAAAACGGCTTTCTTTTTAAATGGAGATCTTGTTGAATTCGATGTGACGGATAAAATCTTCACTAATCCTTCAGTTAAAAAGACGGAAGAATATATTTCTGGAAGGTTTGGATAAGGGGGAATAGGGAATGACTGTGTCAGCTTCATCCAGAACAGCATTTGAAGTGAATGATCTTAACTTATGGTACGGGGAACACCATGCATTAAAAAATATTAATTTCCCTATTTTCAAAAAAGAAGTGACCGCCATCATTGGGCCTTCCGGATGTGGTAAATCTACCTTTATTAAAACATTGAACTTAATGATCAATATGGTTCCCAACGTAAAGATGTCAGGTGAAATCAATTTTTCTGGACAAAATATCCTCAATGAAAAAATGGATCTTGTAGAGCTTCGGAAACATGTTGGTATGGTATTTCAAAAAGGAAATC
>JAUZPT010000497.1 GCA_030705745.1 Bacillota bacterium
ATTACTTTAAAAGCTGGTATTGAACGCGCCCTTTTAGAGGAAGTACCAGGAGTAGTCGAGGTAGAACAAGTATTTTAATCGAAAAAGCAAGCGCCCTTTTTGGTGGCGCTTGCGACTAAAAGCGATTGCCTCCTGAGGCAATCGCTTTTTATATCCATAGTTTTTTCAAAATCAATCACCTTATCAGCCATTCCGGCATAGGCAACTTTAGCTTTCTGATCGGGGCCCCTGCCACCTGGAAAAAACTTCTTAAAAACGACTCATGCTCCCGCGATTGTTTGAGCATTTTTTGCAATTGCTCCTCGATTATTTTCTTATCCTGCTCAGAACGGGTTATATAATACATTTCAATGCACTCGAAAAAATGAAGCGGAAACAACAACCTTGCAAAAAGAAGCCGCCACGAAAAAGACGATAATGGTTCAATGGTTTGATAATCATCGAAAAATTGTTTAACATCTCCTGGATATGTTTGTGTATTTTGAAAATAACGTTCTCTCGTCCACTCTGCCAAATCACGGCTCCGGTGATCGAAAACCCAATCAAACGGATTTTTAATTAAATAACGTTTTCCCCAAGAGGTTGAAGAAAAACGTTCATGACAGACGGTGCCATTGTCCATCGCTTCCGCTTTATCATCGATTTCCGTATCGACTAAAAATTGAATCGCATTTTCAGTCAGTCCCATATAATACGGAAATGATTCGATGAACATCCGATCAAATTCATCCTCCGGAGTTTGAAACAGCATCCCATTCCATACCTTTTCCATTTGTTCCAGACGCTTTTCCCACAGTTCTTTCCATTTTCCAATTCTGCTCGTACGTTCAACCTGAAAGGGGACAGTAACCCCACGCTCATGAAATTTCGCCAGCTTCCTCCCCCAATTTTGTGTATAGGTAGACGTCTCTTCCTGTCGGCTGGCAAGAACGCAATAATTGTTATCATCCCACTTTGTTACCAGCTTCCCTTCCTTTGTCGGAAGAAAATATGGTACATGGCGGTCGCCGTAATTTTTCAGATGATCGGTGATTTTTTTTAACTCCTCTACATCCTCTTCCTCCCTGCCACCGGGTCTCGCGATTAAATACAACCAGCCATTGCCTCTTATGGCATCATAGGAATCTACCTTGATTTGCTCCTGAGCTTTTACCCCGTATTCCTCTTCAAGCATATCCTGAAGCATGATAACCACCTCTCTCACCACTCTTCCTACCACAAGTATATGCCCGTATCCGAGAAACTTGATGGTTGTAGGGAATAAGAAACTTTCATACGGAAATGCTGAAGTATGATTGCATTCCTGCTTCCCTTTTGGCAAGTGATGCATACATTGTTGGAAATAGGTATAAATATAGTGAAAATCCAATGAAAAGGTGATCGATAGTATGGCTGAAAAAAAGCAGATGGATTTGACAGAGCGAACTGCACGCAGATGGCTTGCTGAACGAGGGGTCAAAATTCAGGATATCGCCGATCTCGTATATTATTTACAAAAGCAATACCATGATGAATTAAAAATAGAAAACTGCCTCGAAAATGTCGAACGAGTCATTTCCAAACGAGAAGTTCAAAATGCTATTTTGACCGGAATTCAGCTTGATATTTTAGCCGAAAAAGGGTTGCTTGAGGAACCGCTTCAATCGATTATCAAAACGGATGAAAGCTTGTATGGAGTCGATGAGGTTCTGGCCTTTTCGATCGTGAACGTTTACGGCTCCATTGGATTTACGAACTATGGGTATATTGATAAACAAAAACCTGGCATCCTCCATACATTAAATGATAAATCCACTGGAGAATGCCATACCTTCTTGGATGATATCGTAGGGGCCATCGCAGCCGCTGCTTCAAGCCGGCTAGCACACAGAGCCGCCCATGTAGAATAAAGAAAAGCCGAAGCGCTAACGGGTTCGCTTTTAAAGCGTAAAACATCAACATTCCAATCAAACCACTGATACAGTCGCAAGTTTTCCCCAGTTCTATTGTGGGTACATTTCGAAAATATAAAAGGCCCAAATTTCCGTTCCACTTGAAGATTTCATCTTAAAGAGGGCTTATTAAACACATTTTTGAGGTTCTCTGGGATTGGTTTGTCTTTAAGACCACATATTAAAGACATTTTCACCGTTCTCCAGGG
>JAUZPT010000498.1 GCA_030705745.1 Bacillota bacterium
GAGGAGGCTTCAGGACCTCCCCGCGGAAAGCGAGTGACCGGAGCGGAAATCAACAGGACCATTTGCAGGAACCATCAATAATTTAGATATTAAGATTTTGACAAAAAAATTGCCGAGAAAATACCCTCTTCTCGACAATTCTTTGTTGTAGACAAATAAGAGTTGGTAGTCTAATTTGAAGGGTTGCTTGATAAAATAGTACAAAGGACGGGAAGGGGTTGCATCATTTTGAGATTAAGCGAAATGAGCGGAAAAGAGATTGTTGACGTCAAAAAAGCAGAGCGCTTGGGGATTTTGGGTAATACAGATTTAGAAATAAATGAAAATACAGGGCAAATACAAGCTCTTTTAATTCCTTCGGTAAAATGGTTCGGACTTCGAAAACAAGGGGAGGAAATAAGGGTTCCGTGGAAGCATATCAAAAAAATCGGTGCAGATATGGTGATCATTGATGTATCGGATTTTTCAGAAGAAGAACAATAACAAACCAAAAAGGAAATTATCGCTATTTCCCTTGTCACACAAATGAAGCTATATGACGAAAGACGGTAAAAAAAGCCTGGCCATCAAAAAAATTTGATGCCCGGGCTTTTTTTGTGCAATTCACTTGGAAAACTCACCTAATTTCCATCACCTACATAAGATGTTGAAGTGATAAGGAATTTTATTTAATGGTGCTGATTTTTTTTAGAAAAGAAGGTGAATCTTTTCATGCTGACAGGAATGCAAATTGCCGTTATTGGTGGAGATGCTAGACAGCTGGAAATCATCCGAAAGCTAACCGAGTTGGATGCGAGAATTTCTCTCATCGGTTTTGAACAACTTGATCACGCTTTTTCGGGTGCTTTAAAAGAAAAAATAAATGAAGTGAATTTTTCTGCAATGGATGCCATTCTACTTCCAGTTCCTGGAACGAATCTGGAAGGACAGGTAGAAACTATATTCTCGAATGAAAAGGTTTATTTTACCGAGGAATTACTATTACAAACACCGGAACATTGTGTCATCTATTCAGGCATAAGCAATCCGTATTTGACAGGCATTACGACAAATGCAAAAAGAAAGCTTGTACAACTGTTTGAACGAGATGACGTCGCCATATATAATTCGATCCCAACCGTAGAGGGAACGATCATGATGGCCATCCAGCATACGGATTTTACGCTTCATGGGTCCAGAATAGCTGTACTTGGATTGGGCAGGGTGGGCATGAGCGTAGCCAGAACCTTTCATGCACTTGGAGCAAAAGTAAGTGTGGGAGCAAGGAAAACTGAACATTTGGCAAGGATTACAGAGATGGGTGTGGACCCATTCCATTTAAATGACCTTGAACGGGAAGTCCGTGATACAGATATCTTGATTAATACGATTCCGTATTTAATTGTTACTGCGTCTGTTCTTTCAAAAATGCCCGCGCATTCACTTGTTATCGACCTTGCCTCAAAACCGGGTGGTACGGATTTTCGTTATGCAGAAAAAAGAGGAATCAAAGCGTTGCTCGCACCTGGTTTACCGGGAATAGTGGCACCAAAAACAGCAGGTCAAATTCTCGCGAATGTTCTTTCGCAGTTGCTTCAGGAAGAACAATCAAAGTGAAAGGGGAAGGTAGAATGAGTTTAAAAGGCAAAGTAATAGGCTTCGGATTAACAGGATCACATTGCACATATGACGCGGTTTTTCCGCAAATTGAAAAGCTCGTAAATGCAGGCGCAGAGGTCTTGCCAGTGGTAACCTTTACAGTACAAAGTACTGAAACACGGTTTGGAGTTGGTGAGAATTGGGTTAAAAGGATTGAGGACCTTACCGGACATAAAGTGATTGATTCCATTGTAAAAGCGGAACCCCTGGGACCAAAAATTCCGCTTGATTGCATGGTAATTGCCCCTTTAACAGGAAATACAATGAGCAAATTTGCGAATGCCATGACCGATTCGCCCGTTTTGATGGCAGCAAAAGCAACGCTCCGGAATCAAAAACCGGTAGTTCTTGGGATTTCTACCAATGATGCGCTAGGCTTGAACGGAGTAAATTTAATGAGGCTGATGGCTACAAAAAATATTTATTTCATTCCTTTTGGCCAGGATGATCCAGTGAAAAAGCCGAATTCAATGGTTGCACGTATGACGCTCTTA